>CAYTRM010000296.1:0-3717 GCA_964440225.1 uncultured Thermoleophilia bacterium
CCCACCGGCGCATCCGGACTCTCGTCCAGAGCTCACCGAGATCCTCACCCGCGCCTCCGACCAGGCGTACTCCCGCTTCCTCCGCGACCTGCGTGCCGCAGGTGGCAATCGATACAAGTACGGGGACGACGGTGAAGAGGCGCTGGTTCGTGACGGCCTCACGCAGTCGTTCGAGCACCTCACCAGCGAGATCGGCGTCCTCTTCGATCCCAGCCACGAGTATGCATGCGTGTGGCCCACGTACGCCGCACTGTCTGCCGTGGTCGCAAGCATCAACGACGACTTGGACGTGGACGTGTATCGGGCCCGCGACTTCCTTGGCTGGGTGTACCAGTTCTTTAATCGCGAGGAGAAGGAGCGTGTCCGCGAGGCGACCGGCGGCACCCCGCGAACGTCTCATGAGCTCGCGGTCATCAACCAGTTCTACACGCCGTCCTGGGTGGTCAAAGCGCTCGTCGACAACACCCTGGGGCGGCTGTGGCTGCAGATGCATCCAGACTCCTCGCTCGCGCCAGGGTGGTTCGCGTCCGCGGAGGCTCCTGCCGACCAGCCGGTCATCCGTGCCGACTATCTGGTGCCGCGCACCGGAGAGCGGATCCGTTACGCGAGGCTGAGCGAGGCTGGGGAGGCGCAGGGCTTCAAGATGGCGCGGGACATCACACTGCTTGACCCGGCGTGCGGCACCATGCACTTCGGCCAGTACGCGATGGGCATCTTCCTGCGCATGTATCTCGAGGAGATCGAGCACGCGGGTCAGGAGGGCTGGCCGAGCCAGCCATCCGTGCCCGATCCTCGGGACATCCCAGCAGCCATCGTCGCCGGCAACGTCTTTGGGGTGGACATCGACCCTCGCGCTGTGCAGATCGCGTCGCTGTCGCTGATGCTCACGGCCAAGGAGATGGCCGTGGAGCTGGGCTACTCACCGCTGGATGTGCGCATACGGCGCGCCAACCTTGCCGTCGCCAATGCGGTCGACCTGGGAGAGGATCGACTTCGCGAGCTCGTGGACCACGTAGACGGCAACGTCGGTTCGCGCGATCTCCGGGAGCACCTGTTCGAGGCAATCTGGAGCAATCTCCGCGATGTCGGCGAGCTGGGCAGTCTGGTCCAGGAGCGCGAGAGTGTGTCGGAGGTGCTGGACGAATGGGTGACGGAGAGAGCCAGAGCAGAAGGTCTCACCCTCCTGACCCCGCCGTCTGCCGGGCAGACCGGCCTTGGCTTCGCCGAGGAGATCGACCGCGAGAAAGCGTCGCAGCTCGAGCTTGAGCGCAGCCTCCTGGAGCAGCAGGCTCGTCAGTTCGAGCAGGAGCTCCTGGCGGCCCTTGAGGCGAGCGCGAGCGGCGACGATGACGCCGGCGTTCGTATCTTCGCCGAGGACACTGCACGGGGTCTCCAGCTGCTCCAGCTCCTCTCGCGCGAATACGATGTCGTGGTGATGAATCCGCCATATGGGTCGTTCGTGCCGTCGGTCAAGGACTTCGTGCGCGAGCGCTATCCGCTCACAGCCAACAACATCTACGCGGCGTTCATCGATCGCGGAACGCAGTTGGTTGAGCCGGGGGGGTACGTCGGAGCACTGGTCTCGTCGTCGTTTGTGAACCTCAAGACGTTCGAGCGGCTACGCACCGAGATTCTGCTCAAGCGCAATCCCCTCATCGTCATGCTGGATTTGGGCGTCGGGATCCTCGACGACGCGACCGTGGAGACCGCCGCGATGGTCCTCCGGGGGAACGCTCGATGAGCCGCGTGGTATGGCGCTGGGAGGAGAAGGACCTTGGGTTCCGATTCAGGCGCGGCAAAGGACGGCAGGCGGCCGAATGCTACCAGGCGAGTGAGGCCGGCCAGTTCTACGTCGTGCCCGCGGCGCAGCGCAAGCTGATCAAGGAGCACATTGATCGACTGGCCCAGGCTGCTACCGAGCCCGTCCCTGCGAAGGTGGTTCCCAGCCCTTGGCGGGACTACGGCCGTGATTGGGATTGGGTGGTCACCGATGACGGCTTGTGCCTGAACTGGGCAGGCTGCCCGGAGCGGAGCGAGGTGGAGCGGCGTGAGGACGAAGGCGTGCAGCGTGCCACTTCCCTGATTGCGGCACTCGTGGCTCGTGACGCGCCGGTTCCGATCACGCAGCATCTGCTCAGGGAGATACATCGCGAGCTCATGTCGGCCATCTATCCGTTCGCTGGCGAGTGGCGCAAGGTCGACCTGCACAAGGGAGAGGGACCCACCAAATGGCCGCTGCCGCCGGGCGGATTGCAGCCCATCATGGACGTGATGGAACGCGACGTCTTTGCTCGATCTCCCTATCTTCACGACGACGATGCGCAAGTGTTCGCCTTCGTCAGTGAGGTCATGAACGAAATCCTGGCGGCGCACCCGTTCCGTGAGGGCAACGGCAGGACGGCCTTCATCATCGGCAACCTGCTGCTGATGCAGAACGACATGCTGCCACTCAGCGCGTACGAGCGACGGGATGATGAGGCGCGCTACTTTGCCGCCTGCGAGGCCGGCCGCCTACGGAGGGACTACGGGCCTTTGGCTGTGCTCTTGGAGGAATGGGAAGACGCGGCTGTGGGGCAGTGGAGTGCGAGCGATGACGAGTAACCGTCGCATCGATGTGCGAGCCATTCTCGCCGATCCTGACCTGCGCCGCAGGCTCATGGTGCACACCGTCCAGGCCACGCAGGCGCGAGAAGGCATCGAGACGACAACCGAGCAAGCGGAGCGCGCGTACTACGTAGTGACTGAGGGAGAGCGAACGGCGTTCTTCGACCTCACTCGCTTTGCGCGCTCGGGCGTCCGGGATGACACTCGTGCCGCCGTGTTCGAGCAGGCGCTGGCTGAGACCGCAGAAGGTGTCCGCTTCGACGTCGCCCGTCGCGATTTCGCCGCCATCGAGAGCTCGCCGCTTGCCTATCGGCGCGTCGGCTTGGTGGCGCACGTCTTCCGAGACGCGCCCGCACTCGATCCGGCATGGGGAACCGCAGCTCAAGGACTCGCCACCGCCGCGGACGAGCGCTTCGTGCGCCATTGGTGGGAAGTACCGGGGGATCGCACCGGCGAGGAAGGCGATTGGGTGCCCTTCGCCAAAGGCGGCGAGTTCAGCCGCTTCTACGCCGATGTGCACCTTCTCGTACAGTGGACCGACGCGTCGATCGACGTCATGAAGAGAACAGGTCGTGTGCAGAACGTGAGTCACTACTTCGAGTCCGGTCTGACCTGGCCGCTGCGCACACAACGGGGCTTCAGCATGCGGGTGATGCCGCGCGGCGGGGTCTTTGGGCACAAGGGACCGGCACTGATTCCGACCCGCGAAGACGATAGGGACTTCGTCCTCGGCGTCGCGAACTCGACGGCCGCCGAGTATCTCCTCCGCGGCCTGATGTCGTTCGGCTCGTGGGAGGTGGGCGTCATCAAGCGTCTCCCCATACCTCATCCTACGCCTGATCAGCATGAGTCGATTAGCGACTTGGCGCGCGCCATCAATCAGGCGAAGGCCGCGTGGGATGCAGGCAACGAAGTCTCTACTCGCTTCAGTGAGCCGTGGCTACTCCGGGAAGGACTGATGCCTCCGGCCCTGCCGCTTGCCGCCCGACTCGACCTTGTTGCCGAGTATGAGGCCGAGCAGCAGGCTCTCATCCAAGCCCTCTATGCCGATCTCGACGACGAGGTCTTTCGCCTCTACGGCTTCTCACCGGAGATGCGCGTGACCATGGAGGA
>CAYTRM010000297.1:0-3703 GCA_964440225.1 uncultured Thermoleophilia bacterium
TGCCGTAGCGCTCCTTGCCCACGTCGACCGCCTCGCCGAGCGCCAGCTTGAGGCGGTCGAAATCGAGCTTGTCGCCCTCGGTGCGCACCTCGGGGAACAGGCGTAGCAGCTCCTGCCGCCGCTCCTCGGCGACATCCAGAGAGTGAAGATTGAGCCTGTCGGGCTGATCCCTCTCGGACGAGTTGAGCAAGTCGGATCCCTCAGTCGTCATACGTTGCTCTGCGCGGCGGGGCGTTCGCGTCGCGTGCTGGACACGCACCGCGCGGCGACGGATTCCCCCGCCCAGGGCTGCGAACCCCAGAGCGGCCCCGCCCAATTGCTGACTATAGGTCACGTACAGGCGGTACGCTATCGAAACCGTGACTCATAGTCCGTAGACTCAAAGTAAGCATCGCCCAAGACTCGGGCGATGGAAGGAAAGCGAGATGCATGCGTCGACTTCGGTCGGCGGCTCAGGAGTCTGCGACTCGAGCGCGGACTCTCGCAGGAGAGACTGGGCGAGCTCGCCAGTCTCGATCGTACTTACATCAGCCAGGCGGAAGCTGGCCGCCGCAACGTGACACTCGTCACCATCGACAAGCTGGCGAGCGCGCTGGGCGTTGACGCGGCGGTGCTGGTCTCGGGCGGACTTCCGTCAGCTCAAGGGTGACAAGCGCGCCGAGAGCGCGTCACCAACATCCCCAACGCGAGGGGATGGCCAGCGCCCACAGGGTCTATCTGAGTGAGCGAAGAGTGCACAATCCGGATACCGGACGTGACGGCGGGCTCGACGAGGGCCTTCAACCGGTCCATCGCGGTGCGGGCGTCCCCAATCGTCCATGTTGCGCCCTCGAACACCGTTCAGCTTCCACCATGAGCTTCCGAGGAGTCACCCCCTCAACCCGCTCCGGCTGTTGGCTGTGCGGCTCCTCGATAGCTCCACCTCGTGTGTCGCTCTGGATCCCTTCACACTGCTCCCTGCTCCGGGAAGATGCGCCACTCCGTCTGCCCGGCAATCGACAGCGCCTTGAACGCAGCGTAGCCGTACTCTGCGAGACCAGTCAGGGCCTCCGTGGCCTGCTGGACAGTGGGTCGCAACTCGAAGCCTCTGGGACCATGGCTGCCCGAGAAGAGCGTCCCTACCTGTAGCCGGCGGCCTGCCGGCCATTCGTCCCACCGGCGCGTCGTGATGGTGAGATTCGAATGCACGACAGCATGCCGCACCTCTGAGACCACGACGAACCAGCTGACCACATCACGGCTACAGTTGTTGCGCGCCTCTGCGTCCTCAAGCTGCGGCGATATGCGGCGTATCTCGACGAGAACATCGTCCGCTGACCGATAGAAGTCCCGCACGTATGTGCTCCAGAACGCCGATGGGTCGCGACTGCCTCCCCCCTGGCCAAGACGCTGCCTCGCCTTCTTGGATGCAGAGGGGTCAACAGCTGATGGATTCGCGACGTAGTAGGCAGCCAACAGATCCTTCACGCAAGTCTCGAACGCCTCAAATCCCTGAGCAGTCACCCACGCGGCTTCGCGAGCCGTGAGCACATCGACCATATCGAGAAACGCCTGCCCATTGGTCCCGAACCCACCTGACGAGTAGAACACCGGGCACCCATGAGGGCGCTGTTCGGTAAGGTCGCGTATCACCAGCTTCGAACCAGCCGCCAAATGAGGTACCAAGTCCTGAGGGCTACTGCGGATGCTGTCGCGAAACCACTTCAACTGCGCGTCCATATGATGAAGGAGACCGTTGAGGTGGTTCGCTCGCTCGAAGAACCGGTCAAGAGCAGCGTGCACGATCTCCCCCTCTCGAACGCGCGTATGGTCGGCCCAACCGCTGTGCAGCTGCCACTGTATGACGCCCGGCGTGGACGTCCCTGCACTTGCGCGAGACTACCACCGTGATCGGACTGAGCTGAGCCGGTTGGTCGGCTGCCCGCACGAACCCAACCCACACATCATGGGACGAAGCCAGACGCCTGCGACGTCGCCACGCCAGGTCGTGGGGCGGCTCCCCCAGTCACGTGAGTGCCCACCGCATCTTGAACAGCGGCGTCTGCTCAACGCTCTGCTCCAGCCGCCGGCCGATCTCATCGAGCAGTTCGTCCTTCTGCCGATCGATGTCGCGGCTGGCGTCGTCGTAGGCGCGCCAGGCCTCTTCGCGTTTCTCGTCCAGCTTGCGCGCAGCGCGCTGGCGTTCAAGCTTCTCCGGCAGCGTCGGCGCGAAACGGGCCTGCTTCTTGGCCTCCTTGAGCGCCTCGTCCATGTCCGCGAGCTCAGCCTTGAGCCCACCGCGGCGGTCCTCGGCCCAGCGGTCCAGCTTGTCCATCTCGGCGTCGAACCAGGCGCCGTCGCGAGCGGTCATCTCCGCGAGCCGCAACTGTCGCTGTACGGTCAGCAGCCGGTCGAGCTTCTCCGCCACGGCGTCGGGCACCGGGCACTGTCCGGTCGCCGCTCCCGGCAGATCGAACAGGCGGCGACACTCCGCCTGGTTCACAGCCTCGCCGTCGTCAGTGACTCCCGCGAAGAGCAGTTCATCCTCGCTCTCGAGTGCGCTCAGGCGCACGTGCGAGCACGCGAGCCAGCCCGAGCGGCCGCGTAGCGGCTCGAGGATGGCGATGCTCTTGCCGCTGCCGGCGTAGTCGAACGTCACTTCCGCCGGCTCAGCTTCAAGCTCCCGGGCACGGGTGAGCACGCGCTGCGCAAGCGGGTGCCCGATGCGATACGTGTTCGCGTCTTCCACGCCCTTGGCCATGCGGTACGGCCCGCGGTTGATGGTCTCGCCCGGGAAGGGGTTGGCGTGCAGCATGAAGTCGAAGCCGTCGTCGCTGAAGGTGGCGTGGTCGGCGAGCACGTGGCGCGTCAGCCGCCACAGCTGGTCATTGAACCGGTCCAGCATCGCGCTGCTGTCCATGCGGACCTTCTCCACGACCTCCTGGTCGAAGTTGTCGAGCAGCTTCTCTCGGGCGTCGCGCTGGCCCAGGCTGATGTCGGCCTCCAGATCGCGCTGCAGCTGGTCGAACTCGAACTGGATCTGCTCTGTGGTGCGGCACTGCTGGTAGATCTCGGCGATACGCTTCTCGAAGTCGACGCCGGACTCCACGGCGCCGAGCACCTCGTCGCTGGCGCCGAACACGCCGTCGAACAGGCGGAACTTCTCGTCCAGGAGCTGGTACACGCGCAGGTCGGCGGCGTTCTTCTTGTTGAGGAAGTTGACCACAACGACGTCGTACTTCTGCCCGTAGCGGTGACAGCGCCCGATACGCTGCTCGACGCGCTGCGGGTTCCACGGCAGGTCGTAGTTCACCACGAGGTTGCAGAACTGCAGGTTGATGCCCTCCGCCGCGGCCTCAGTGGCGATGAGGATCGCGGCGTGGTCGCGGAAGTGCTCCACGAGCGCGGCGCGCATATCCGCGCTCGGCGAGCCCGAAACTCTATCCGTGCCGGCGTGCTGCTCGGCCCAGGCCCGGTAGATGCGCTTCGCCTGAGGCCCGTTGTTGGTCCCGTTGAAGAGCACGACCTTGCCGGCGAACTCCGTCTGCTCCAGCACTCCGAACAAGTAGTCTTGCGTGCGCCGCGACTCGGTGAAGATGACGGCCTTCTGCTGCAGCGTGGCGCCGCCGCCGCTCCGCTGGGCGGCGGCCGCTGCCTCGAAGCCGCGCCGCAGGGCCTTCAGGAGCGCATCGCCCTTCGAGTTCCGCGTGATGGACTTGGCCAG
>CAYTRM010000298.1:0-3687 GCA_964440225.1 uncultured Thermoleophilia bacterium
CGTCGTGCTGGTCAACGCCATCGCTGCGATCAAGGTCGACAAGAAGTCCGACGACGTCGGCTTCCGCTCGGGCAAGCAGATCATCGCCCGCGCGCTCGAAGAGCCGCTTCGTCAGATCGCCGAGAACGCCGGCATGGAAGGCTCGGTCGTGGTGAACAAGGTCAAGACGCTCAAGGCGGGCGAGGGCCTCAACGCCGATACCGACAAGTACGAGGACCTGGTCAAGGCCGGCATCATCGACCCCGCCATGGTCACCCGTTCGGCGCTCCAGAACGCGGCGTCGATCGCCAAGAACATCCTCACCACCGAGTGCATCGTCGCCGACAAGCCCGAAGAGGCCGGCGGAATGGGTGGCGGCATGCCGGGCGGCGGAATGCCTCCGGGGATGATGTGATCCATCTGAGCTAGAGCAACGAAAGAGCGAACCTCTTTCGCGTCGGCGGCGGGCGGGCCTCAGGGCCCGCCCGCCGCTTTTCTCATGCCGGGCCCACGGTCGACCAGCCGCCGCGCCCGCACGGTGCCGTCGCTGTCGTGGAGCCTGGACGAATGACCTGTTGACGCGATCCGAGCTCAGACGGGTACAGTCAATTCATGAACGCTCGCGAGGACACAGAGTCAAGGCACGTTCTGATCGTCACCGGCCCCGAGAGGGACCGGCTGTACGAGCGGTTCTCCGCGCTGTTCGCCGGCCGCGACGGCGTCGAGGTCGTCAAGGACCGGCGTGTGGCCGAGCGACGCCGCGCGGCCGCCGGCCCCGGCGACGGCGAGCGGCGGGCCGGCGACCGGCGCCGCCGACGCCCCGATTGGGTCGTTCCTCCGGCCTGATCCGGCCCTGCCCGGCCCCCCCCGCTCCACCCCGCCGTTTCTTGGGCGAGAGCCCATCGCGTATACTCTTCAGTCGTCCGTCCCGGGTAATCGTCGTGGAGGTTGTTCAATGCTGTTGATGGGTGAATCGATCAACGGGACGCGCAAGCAGGTCGCCGAGGCGATCCAGGCGCGCGATGCCGAGTTCATCAAGACTCTCGCCACCGATCAGGTCGAGGCCGGCGCCGGTCTTCTCGACGTGAACGGCGGCGTCGCCGGTGGCAACGAGGTCGAGGACCTCTCGTGGCTCATCGACGTCGTCATGGGCGTCACCGATACGAGGCTCATGGTCGACTCGGCCAGCCCGACGGCGCTCGAGGCCGGCGTCCAGGCCGTCATCGACAAGGGCGGCGAGACCCCGTTCATCAACTCGATCTCCGGCGAGCAGCCGCGCATCGACGCCGTTCTGCCGCTGATCGAGAAGTACAAGTGCCCGGTGGTGGGCCTGTGCCTCAGCAACGACGGCATCCCGGTGACCGCCGAAGACCGCTTCGCCGTCGCCAAGGATCTCTACGACATGTGCACCGGCGCCGGACTCCCCGCCGAGGATCTCTGGATCGACCCGCTGGTCCTGGCCGTGTCCGCCGAGCCGGCCGCGCCGCAGATCACCATGGACACGCTCAAGCTGGTCAAGGAGCGTCTGCCCGTGCGCACCACCGGCGGCCTCAGCAACGTGAGCTTCGGCCTGCCGAACCGCGCGCTGCTCAATCGTACGTTCGTCGCCATGTGCGCCGCCCTCGGCCTTGACGGCCTGATCGTCGACGTGCGCAACAAGCCGATGATGGCGGCCATCAAGGCCATCGAAGCGCTGCGCGGCGAGGACAACTACTGCGGCCTCTACCTCAAGGCTCACCGCGCCGGCATCCTGGAGTAGGGCGGTGGGCGAGCCGGCGCGCTGTCGCCTTCGTGACCTCGGGGTCGCGATCGGTGTGCTGCCGACCGGCCCGCTGAACGCCATCACCGATGTGCCCGGCGTTCGCGTCGGGCACTGCACCGTCTCGTGGGGCGGGCCCGAGTTGCCGCACGGCAGCGGGCCCGCCCGCACAGGCGTCACCGCCATCTTCCCGCACTCCGGCGACCTCTGGCGCGAGCGTGTCGTCGCGGGAGCCTTCGCCGCGAACGGCGTGGGCGAGGTCATCGGCATGAGTGCCATCCGCGAGTGGGGCGTCATCGAGACGCCGGTGCTGCTCACCAACTCACAGAGCGCCGGCGCGGTCTACGACGGCGCGGTCCGCTGGATGATGGACCGCAACCCCGCGGCCGGCATCGAGGATGCCGTCATGCCGGTGGTGGGCGAGTGCGACGACGGCCTTCTCAACGATCTGCGCGGCATGCATGTCGGGGAGGAGCACGTGCGGGCCGCTCTGGACGGAGCCGCGGCCGGCCCCGTCGCGGAGGGCTGCGTCGGGGCCGGCACCGGCATGTCGTGCTTCGACTTCAAGGCCGGCATCGGCACCTCGTCGCGTGCGGCCACCGCACACGGCGCGCGGTACACGGTCGGCGTGCTCGCGCTCACGAACTTCGGGACGCGGCATCGCCTCTCGGTCGCGGGCGTCCCCGTCGGCGCCGAGATCACCGACCTGATGCCCGTCGACAATCGCGAGGGATCCTGCATCGTCGTGCTGGCGACGGACGCGCCGCTGAGCGCGCGTCAGTGCGAGCGCATGGCGAAGCGATGCGCTCTCGGGCTCGCCGTGACCGGCTCCTACGCATCCGACGGCAGTGGCGAGATCATGGTGGCGTTCACGACGGCTCACCGCGTACCGCGCATCGCCGATTCTCCGCTGCCGCTCACGACGGTCGCCAACGACCAGATGCACGAGCTCTTCGAGGCCGCCGTCGACGCCACGGCCGAGAGCGTGTTCAACGCACTCACCGCTGCGCACACGACCGTCGGCCGCGACGGCAACGTGGCCTACGCCCTGCCGATCGACCGCCTGGTCGGGACGCTGCGCCTCTACGGCCGCGACGCGCGGTTGCCCGCCGGGGCATAGCTCCGCGACGCGCCGGGCCTTTGCGCCACGGCGGTCCTCCACGCTCGCCGCGGCGCGGGCATCGCCTTCCTTGCCGACCCCGCCGGCGGCGACTACGATGGCGGCGTCGGCCGGGTCCTCCGATGGGGGGCGGACGACACGTCGGGGGAGTGTCCACGCCGGATCCGCGCGCCTTCGGCGGAGCGTCCGCCGTCCGTGCGGCCGTGTCGCCGACGGATCGGCGCGCCGGTGTCGTCTAACCTCGATGACCCCGTCCACGGGGTGGTCGTACAGTGCAGTGCAGCACATGTCCGGGGTTCGGCAAACGCGGAAGTGAGAAGGAGGCAAGGACCTGTCGCCGCTCGGGGCCGGGCGCGCGTCGGTCCGCAGTGCAGTGGACAAACGACGGTACTTCCTGCGAAAGGTCGCGAACGCGGTTCTGACGATCATCCTCGTGGCGTCGTTCAACTTCGCGCTCTTCCGGATCCTCCCGGGCGACCCGGCCCGGCTCCTCCTCCCCAAGGGCAAGACAGACCCCTCGGTGATCGAGAAGCAGCGCAAGACGTTCAACCTCGACAAGCCCATGTGGCAGCAGTTCATCTACTACTGGCGCGACACCGTGAAGGGCGAGTTCGGCATGTCGTTCTCCGAGAAGCGCCCCGTCACCGAGGTCGTGGCGGAGCGCATCTGGCCCACGGTCCTTCTGGTCGGGGTGGGGACCATCTTCGCCACCGTGGTCGGCATGATCACGGGCGTCTTCGCCGGGTGGCGAAGAAACGGCACCTACGATGTCGTGACCACGAACTTAGGGATGGTGCTCTACGCCATGCCGACCTTCTGGTTCCCACCG
>CAYTRM010000299.1:0-3662 GCA_964440225.1 uncultured Thermoleophilia bacterium
CGCATGCGCACGCCGACGACCTCCATGCCGGGGAGCAGGGCCCCGTCGAGGATCTTCCGCGCCGTGGCGCCGCTCGCGAGCAGGGCCTGGGTGAGGGCCGTCACGACGCCGGCGTCACCGGCGATGATGGCCTGCTTGAGCTGGTCGTTCAGCTGGTCGTTCATGCGGGTCTCCTTCGAGTCACGACGGCGCGAGGCGGCCTGATCTTGAAGACGCGGCCGCCCGGACGCCGGGCGGCCGCGCCTGGCGGCGACGCCCCCTAGGGGGGTAGGCGTCGCACGGTGGCGCGGATGCCCACCCGGCGCTCGTCAGAAGAGCCGGGCGAGTGGAGGGTGTTCCGTCAGGGCCGCGGAGCACCGGCTCAGCCGTTCATGCCGGCCGGGCCGGTCAGGCCGGTCTTCGACTTGAGTCGCTCGACACTGTTGATCCTGATGCCGAGCAGTCCGGCGATGCGGGCCTTCGCCTCGAGCCCCTTCGCCAGGCCGGGCACGGCGGTCACGACGCCGATGTCGAGCTCCTCGCGCACCTGACGCATGACGGTGGAGTCCGAGAGGTCGAAGACGCTCACGCCGAGCTTCCCGGCGACGTACTGCTTGGCCTCGGGGAGCCTCATCTTGGTGAGCTGCATCCTGGCCACCAGATCTCCGGCAGTCTTGATGCCGCCCATGGACGAGGCCACCGCGTGGGCCATCCCCATGCCGTTCGGATCGCCGGTGCCCACCTACAACCCGTCCGCCTTGCCGACCTCGATCATCGCGGCGCTGGCGCGGCTCACCATGTCCAGCGGCGAAACCTCGAACATGGGCACGCCGCCCACGCCGTTGCCGACGTTCGGGTGGATGGGGATCGTCGCCTCCGCGGTGCAGGCCTTGACGAACGTCACCGCACGGGCGACGTTCCAGGCGCACGACTTCTTGCTGTTGTTGTTGACGACGGGGCCGAAGATCGCCCCCCCGGCGTCCTCGACGAGCTTCATCTGCTGGTGCGGCCAGAGCCCGGCGAGCCGGGTGCCCCTGTACTCGAGCTCGCCGTGGAAACCGAGGACCATCTCGGCCGCCATGCTGACCTCGACGGGCATGTCGGTCGTGGACGAGATCGCCTCGGTCGCGCGCAGCGTGGCGAGGAACTCGGCGTCGCCCGTGGACGCCACCGTGTCGTAGTTGATGCCGTCGGCGCCCGTCTCGGTGAACATCCGCGACTGCCACACGACGTCGTCGTGGCACGCCTCCAGGGCTTCCTCCTGCGTCCGCCGCGCCTCCTCGATCCTCCCCAGCGGGAGGAGGTCCGACGGGTTCGCGAACTGGCCGTCCGGACGATAGTACAGGCCGAGGTTCGGCATGAAGCCGTAGAACAGCGGGAACACGGTCGTGTGCTGCAGGAGCTCCATGTGCTCCTGCTCGACGCTCACGATGAACTTGCTCGGCTTCACGGAGTAGTCGATGTGGCCGACCTCCATGGAGTCGTACGCGAAGGCACGCTCGAAGAGGCGTACCGCCGTCTCGCGGCCGATCGGCGCGGCGATGCCGCTCGACAGCCGCGACGAGACGAGCGTGTTCGTGCCGCCGTCCTTGGTCATGACGGCCTCGTGACCGCGCTCCACCCCCCACACGCGGCTCGGGCAGCAGAACATGTCGACCAGATAGTCGACCTCGTTCTCGTCGAGGATCGGGACCTTGGCCCTGCCGGCGGCAGCCTCCGAGCCCTCGACGACGTGCCTGCGGATCTCGTCTCGGGTCAGGTGGACCGTGCTGCCGTCCCCCATGCGTGTGACGACGGAACTCAACTCCCACCCCCCTTGCAGCCGGATCACCGTGGCAGGCGGGACGCGAGCGCGACGGAAGCGCCCTCGCACTACGGTACCCACCTGGGTGGATTGAGAATACCGGCCGCCGGGCTCTTGTCAAGCGTCACCGCGGATCGACGAGGTGGCCTCGTGCCTCCCGGGGCGAGGCGCGAGGAGCGCCCCGTCGGCGGCGATCAGGGCGCGTCGGCCTCGTCCCCGGCGGCGTCGTCGGCGATCTGCCTCAGCTGCCCCATGGAGTTGCGCAGCAGGAGCTCCAGGACGGCCAGCGGCCGGGCGAGATCGAAGTGCTCGGGGTCCAGCGCCGCCTGGGCGGACAGACCGTCGGGGATCGCGGCCATGAGCTCCGACAGCCCCACCAGGATCTCGCTGTCCTCGTAGCCGAGGCGGTGCAGCCCGAGCCACTTGAGGTTCTGCTCGTACCACCACGGATACAGTGCGAACATGCGCGTGCGCAGCTCCGGATCGCGAAAGGCGTGAGGCAGGATGTCGAACCACCCCTGGAGGGAATCGGCCTCGACGATCATGCCGCGGATGCCCTCCATCGCCGCGTGCAGTTGCTCCTCTTCGGAGACTCCCTCGACGTCGGCGACGATGCGCAGGCATTCGTCATGGATGAGCGCGTCGGCCACGGCCATCATCAGCCCGGCCTTGTTACCGAAGTTGTAGCGGATCGAGGCCTTGTTGACCCCCGCCTCGGCGGCGACGTTCTCCAGCGTGACGGCGGCGTACCCGCCTTCGGCCAGCAGGCTCGTGGCGGCCGCAAGGATCTTCTGCGCGGTGGTCGGCAGGCACGAGACCGGGTCTGCGAACGGCGACTGCAGCTTCCCCGGCTGCTTACCCTTGTCGGATCGACTCATGTGACCTCGCTCGTCTCCACCGCGGTGCGCCGCGCGTCCTTCTTGCGACCTCGCCCGCCGCACGGCGGCGCCGGCAGGCGCCCACCCGGGTGGGTCGGTTGCCGCAGTCTACGCCGTGCCGGCGTCGCAGGCCAGCGCTCGCGGCCTCGGCGCGGCGGCGAACACGGTCCGCCGCCCGTGCCGGCCGTCAGCCGGCGGCAAGCACCGCGCTGACGCCGGCGACCGCCGACTCGACGCCCTCGTCGTCCACGTCCAGGTGCGTGACGAAGCGCACCGACCAGGGCGCCTCGTCGAGACACAGCACGCCGTGGGCGGCGAGCCGCTCGACGAGCGCGGCGGCCGGGATACCCGTACCCCTGGTCCCGGCGAACACCATGTTCGTCTGCACCGTCTCGAGGTCGACGTCGAGGCCGGGGAGCGCGGCCAGTCCCTCGGCGAGGCGGCGCGCCCGGCGGTGGTCGTCGGCGAGCCGCGCGACGTTGTGCCGCAGGGCGTGGAGGCCGGCGGCCGCGATGATGCCGGCCTGGCGCATCCCCCCTCCGTAGATCTTGCGGGCGCGCGCGGCCTGGCGCAGAGTCGGCGCGTCGCCGACGAGCACGGAGCCGACCGGCGCGCCGAGACCCTTTGACAGGCAGATGCTCACCGTGTCGAACGGCGCGGCGTACTCCGCCGCGCCGACGCCGCCGGCCGCCGAGGCGTTGAACAGCCGGGCGCCGTCGAGGTGCATGGCGAGGCCGTGCCGGTCGCAGAGCTCCCGCACGGCCAGGATGTGCCCCAGCGGCAGGATGACGCCGCCGCAGTGGTTGTGCGTCTGCTCCAGGCAGACGAGACGCGTCGGCGCCCAGTGCACGTCGGCGTCGGTGTGCACGTACTCGTCCATCTTCTCCAGGTCGAGCGTGCCGTCGGGCGAGTCGAAGACCCGAAGCTGGAGCTGGCTGAGCGCCGCGGCCCCGCCCTGCTCGTAGAAGATGATGTGCGCCTGCGCGTGCAGGAACACCTCG
>CAYTRM010000300.1:0-3654 GCA_964440225.1 uncultured Thermoleophilia bacterium
GACTCGTCGGGCTACATCTACGACGAGGCCGGCATCGACCGCGAGAAGCTCGCGTTCGTGCTCGAGCTCAAGAACGTCAAGCGCGGCCGCATCAACGAGTACGCCGACAAGTACCCGAGCGCCGTCTTCACGCCGCGTGACGACAGCAAGGACTACAACCCTCTGTGGGACCACAAGGCGGAGTGCGCCTTCCCCTGCGCCACGCAGAACGAGATCAACGCCAAGGACGCCCAGAACCTCGTGGACAACGGCGTGTATCTGGTCTCCGAGGGCGCCAACATGCCGACGGTGCCCGAGGGCGTCAACCTCTTCGTCGACAAGAAGCTCCTCTACGGCCCCGGCAAGGCCGCCAACGCCGGCGGCGTCGCGACCTCCGGTCTCGAGCAGTCGCAGAACAGCCTGCGCCTCAGCTGGACGCGCGAAGAAGTGGACGCCCGCCTGCACGGCATCATGAAGAGCATCCACAAGCAGTGCGTCGACGCGGCCGCCGCCTACGGGGTCGAGGGCAACTACGTGGCGGGCGCCAACATCGCCGGCTTCCTCAAGGTCGCCAACGCGATGATGGCCCAGGGCGTCGTCTGATACGGCGGCATCGCGCAGCAGCGTTTTGCGGCGCTTCGCTCACGGGTACGTACCCAAGCGACGCCGGCCATGAATGACCCAGGACATCCCGTGGCGGGTCCTCCCGCTGCAGGATGAAAGGAGCGGCAAGCATGAAGAAGATCGAGTGCTACATCCAGCCGTACAACCTCGACACGGTAGCCGAGGCTCTCGCCGTCGAGGGCGTGCTCGGCATGTCCGTCGCCGAGGTCAAGGGCTTCGGCGTCCAGAGGGGCTTCATCCGCGACGAGGACGTCCAGCCCGGCCAGTTCCGCTTTCACCCCAAGATGAAGGTCGAGATGGTCGTGCTCGAGAAGGACGTCGAGCGCATCATCGCGGCGATCCACACGTCGCTCAAGAGCAACCAGATCGGCGAGGGCAAGATCTTCGTCACGCCGGTCGACGACGCTGTGCGCACGCGGACCGGCGAGCGCGGGCGCGACGCCATCAAGTGACCCGGGCGCGGCCGTGAGGCCGCACGAGGGTCCAGAGTGACCGCGAGGGGCCCGGCATCCGCCGAGCCCCTCGCGCGAAGGGGCGGCCATCCGGCCGCCCCTTCGGGTTCTTCACTTCGGGCGGCCTCCCGGCCGCCCCCTTCGCGTCGAGCGCTTCTCTCGCGTGGCGCTGCCGCCGCGCGGCTCCGCGAGCCTGGTCAGGCGATGTCGAACTCGCGCAGGAAGTCGGCCTTGGAGCGCGCGCCGATGACCTTCTTCGCCGGCTCGCCGTCCTTGAACAGGATGATCGTCGGGATGCTCATGATGCCGAACTTCTGAGCCGTCGCCGGGTTCTCGTCGACGTTGACCTTACCGATGCACACCTTGTCGCCGTGCTCCTGGGCGATCTCGTCGATCACGGGGCCGACCATGCGGCAGGGGCCGCACCACGGGGCCCAGAAGTCGACGATCATCGGCGTGCTCGCGCCGGTCACTTCGGTATCGAACGTCGCGTCGGTAAGAGTCTTCACTTCGGTTGCCACGTGGTCTCCTCCTTGGGGCGGCAGGTGCTTCCCTGCCCGATTGTGCGGATCGATGGACTCACAGGTCGTCAAGTACGCGGTCGAGCCGCGCCTGGATGTCGTCGGCGATCGGGCCGAGGCTTTCGTTACCCACCATACCCAGCATGGCGCCCGCGTTCACGACGGCGACTCTGGTGCGCTCGCCGGTCTCGTAGACGACGACGTTGCAGGGAAGGAGGACGCCGATGTCCGGCTCGACGCCGATCGCGGCGAGGGCCGACTGAGGCCTGCAGGCTCCGAGGATCACGTAGGGCCGGACGTCGGTGTCGAGCTTGTCCTTCATGGTCTGCTTGACGTCGATCTCGGTGATCACTCCGAAGCCCTCGGCCTTGAGGGATTCGCGAACGCGCGCCACGACGGCCTCGAAAGGCTCGTCGAACTCGCGACCGATGCCGTATGCAGGTTCGCTCATGGCAAAGCTCCTCGCCGGTGGGGACTCCCCGGCTTATACCCACTGGGGTATACTTCCACGCCCCCGCGCAGCGGCGGCGCTCATCGCTACCATGCCCGCGCGACGGCGCCTCCAATCGCCCGTCCCGCGCTGCCGGTCCTCGCGGATACGCCGCCGTTTCCGGTATCATCGTAGGCTCACGGTCGTCGTCGTTCCACGGCGCGGCCGGTTCAGTTCCGTGACGAGAAGGTGGTACCTGTGAGAAGCGACGAGATCAAGCGCGGCGTGGCGCGCGCACCGCACCGGTCGCTGCTGCGCGCCCTCGGCATCAGCGACGCGGAGATGGAGCGCCCCTTCATCGGCATCGCCAACTCGTTCAGCGAGGTCGTGCCCGGCCACGTGCATCTGCGCACCGTGGTCGACGCCGTCAAGGCCGGCGTGCGCGGGGCCGGCGGCGTGCCGCTCGAGTTCGGCGTCATGGGCATCTGCGACGGCATCGCCATGAACCACGCGGGCATGAACTACTCGCTGCCGAGCCGCGAGCTGATCGCCGACACGGTGGAGTCGATGACGCTGGCGCATGCGTTCGACGCGCTCGTTCTGGTGCCGTGCTGCGACAAGATCGTGCCCGGCATGCTCATGGCGGCGATGCGCCTCAACGTGCCGGCCGTCATGGTGAGCGGCGGCGCCATGCTCGCGGGGCGCCTCGAGGGCCGCACCCTCGACCTGAACAGCGTGTTCGAGGCCGTGGGGCGGCACCAGGCCGGCGACCTCGGCGATGAAGGGCTCAAGGCCATCGAGTGCAGCGCGTGCCCGACCTGCGGGTCGTGCTCGGGCATGTTCACCGCGAACTCGATGAACTGCCTCGCCGAGGTGATCGGCATGGCCCTGCCCGGCAACGGCACGATCCCGGCCGTGTACAGCGAGCGGCTGCGCTTCGCAAAGGAGGGCGGCGCGAAGGTCATGGACGTGCTCGCCGCCGACCTCAAGCCGCGCGACATCCTCACGGACGCGGCCGTGGGTAACGCCCTCGCCGCCGACGCCAGCCTCGGCTGCAGCACCAACACCGTGCTGCACCTCGCGGCGATCGCCACCGAGGCCGGCCACGAGTTCGACCTGCGCCGGATCAACGAGGTGGCGGCGAAGGTCCCGCACCTCTGCAGCATGGCTCCCGCCGGCGCGCATCACATGGAGGACCTGTACCACGCCGGCGGCATCCAGGCGGTCATGAAGCAACTCATCGCCGCCGGCCTCATGGACGGCTCCGCCCTCAGCGTGGCCGGCGGCACGGTGGGAGAGGCGGTGGCCGGCGCCCGCGTCGTCGACGACGACGTGATCCGGCCGCTCGACCGGCCGTACCACGCCACCGGCGGCCTGGCCGTGCTCTTCGGCAACCTCGCACCCTACGGGTCCGTCGTCAAGGAGGCCGCCGTCGCCGACGAGATGCTGCGGCACAGCGGCCCCGCGCGCGTGTTCGAGAGCGAAGAGGCCGCCGTGGCGGCGATCGCGGCGCGCGACATCGCGACCGGCTCGGTCGTCGTGATCCGCAACGAGGGCCCCAAGGGCGCGCCCGGCATGCCCGAGATGCTGAGCGCCACCTCCATGCTGTCCGGTCAGGGCCGCGACAAGGACGTGGCGCTCATCACCG
>CAYTRM010000301.1:0-3650 GCA_964440225.1 uncultured Thermoleophilia bacterium
CGGGTTCACGAAGATGATGTAGGCCATGACCATGAATGTCGTGAGCCCGGCGAGCGTGTCCCGCTTGACCGAGGTGTCCCACTGCTTGAACTTGAAGAAGCGCTCCAGCACGCCGGCCGGGGCTTCAGATGACGCTTCCATCGAGACCTCGTCCTCCTTCGGGGTCGGTGTGGATCGGACCGCGAGAGCATATCTCACCGCGAGGGGTCGTTGCGCGAACCACGATTGACTGCCGCGCGCCGGCGTGAGTATCCTCGGCGGGCCCCGCTCCGGAAAGGAAGTGGACCACCCCATGGACGAGACCCCGGGATCTCTGGCGCTCTCCGAACTCGAAGACATGAAGGTCGTCGACGCCGACGGCGTGGAGGTCGGTGAGTTGCTCGACGTGGTCGCGACCACCGCCGAGGACCCGCCGGTCGTGACGGCCTTCTTCATCGAGCACGACGACGGGCAGCTTGCGGCTTCGTGGGCGCAGATGGCCGAGATCGACGTCGACGCCGAGCGGCTGGTGCTCCGCGTCCCGCTCGCCGCCGTGAAGCCGGCCTCCCTGCGCTCCGACGAGCTCTCGCTGGTCGACGCGCTGCTCGACAACCAGGTGCTCGACATGCGCCGCAGGGCGTTCGTGCGCGTCCAGGACGTGGCGCTCGAGACGCGCGACGACCGGCTGGTGGTGGCCGGCGTCGACACGAGTCCGGCCGCGCTGGCGCGCCGCTTCGGGCTGCGCTTCCTCTCGCGCCGCCTGCCGAGCAAGAGCGGCGACTTCGTGCCCTGGAGCGACGTCAATCTCATCGCCCTGCGTCTCTCCCGGCTCAACTTCGTGGAGGCGTTCGCCGAGCTGGCCGAGCTGCACCCGGCGGACATCGCCGACATCATCGGCCAGGTCGGGCCGCGCGAACGCGCGGCCGTGCTGGCCGCGCTCAACGCCGGTCTGGCCGCCGACACGCTGCAGGAGATGGAGGAGGACCTGCGGACGGCCGCCCTGCAGGAGATGCCGCTGGAGCGGGCGGCGCTGGTCCTCGAGCGCATCGAGGCCGACGAGGCGGCGGACATCCTCAGCGAGCTGCCCGACTCGCTGGCGCAGGAGCTCCTCGAGCGCCTTCCGGACAAGCGCGAGCAGGATCTGCGCCGGCTGGCGAGCCACCCCGAGCACACGGCCGGATCGCTCATGTCCACCGACTTCGTCATGCTGCCGCGCACGGCCAGGGCCGGGAAGGCGCTCGACTGGATCCGCAAGGAGCGGCCCGAGCAGCACATGATGACCTATCTGTACGTGGTCGACGGCGAAGAGCGGCTGGTGGGCGTCGTGAGTCTCCGCGACCTCGTCCTCGCCGCGCCCGACGACCAGCTGGTCACCTTCATGGAGGACGACGTCGTCAGGATCACGGCCGAGGTCGACGAGGAGGAGGTCGGCAGGGTGATGACCAAGTACGACCTCCTGGCGATACCCGTCGTCGACGAGGAGCTGCACCTGCTCGGCATCGTCACGCTCGACGACGCGCTCGAGGCTGTGGTGCCCGACGACTGGAAGCAGCGGCTCCCGCGGCTCTACCGCTAGCCGGCGAACTGGACCGCCGGCAGCCGCCGTCGTCGACGGCCGTCGTCGATCGCGTCTCGGGCGGCGAGGGCCGGCCGCCGGCTCGTCAGACGGGCTGCGCCCCCGCCGGCGCCTTGACCCGGTCCCAGGCCACGCTGTGGCGCGGCGTCTCGACGAGAGCCGCCAGGTCGAGGCGGAGGCGCGCCACTTCACCCTTCTCCTGCACGCGCCGGAAGCCGCCGCCCTCCAGCACGTCCGCATTGAAGAGGTTGAGCTCGCGCAGGTAGCCGCGGAAGGCGTCGCCGCCGCGCGAGTGGCGCAGGCCGAAGGCCTCGAGCGCCGCGACCCGGCGGTGCTTGAGCGCGGCTTCGAGCTCCTGCAGGAGCAGCTGGAAGCCGTGCAGGTACTCCTCGTCGTAGAAGTAGGAGCAGGTCAGCACGTAGGCGTCCGGAGAGGGAGGCCCGGCGGGCAGGCAACGCGCCCGGGGCGTCAGGCGCGGCGCGGCCGCGTGCATCCAGCCGATGACGGCGTCGCCGTCGAGGAGCGCCCGGCCGAAGAAGCCGGCTTCGGCTTCGGCCTCCCGCTCCCAGTCGTCGCGCAGGCCGGGCCGGGCGTCGGCGCCGGGCCGGGTGAGCCACCAGACGCACGATGCGCAGACCGGGGCGAGGAGGTCCCGGCTCGCCGTCGTCAGATCGATCGCTCTCACTCGTCGGGGTCGGCGACGTCGTCCACGTAGACCTCCACGTGGGTGATCGGCGTGCCCGTCATGCGCGCCAGATACGTGGCTCCGGCTCGCGCCACGGCCTCGCCGAGCGCCGTGACGCCGGCCCCGGCTTCGGCGACCACGTGCACCTCGAGAACGGCTCCGTCGTCGTCCTCGTCCAGGCGGACCGGCCCGTAGCGATCGAGGTGTACGCGCTCGCCCAGGGTCTGCAGCGGGTTGCGGTGGAGGTCGTGGACCCCCGGTAGCTCCTTGATGGCATCCCAGACGGCGGCGGTGACGACATCGGCTGAGAAGCTCGGTCCTTGTCGGTCGTGCACGGTGAGTCCTCCCGTCTTGGCTAGCGGGGAGTATATCGCCGCCGCGGCCCGGCTCGGTAGCCTGGGCGACGGGTGTTTGCCTGTGTGCGTCAGGCTCACCTATACTCCAAGCCACGATGGGGCCGCCGTCCCGTCCCGACCGCTGCGAGACACCACGTGACCGCCTCCGACCGCGACATCACCATCTATCGTGCCGACTGGGTCATCCCGGTCTCGAGTCCGGTGCTGCCCGACGGCGGCGTCGCCGTCGCCGGCGACCGTATCGTCGCCGTCGGCCCGGCGCCGAAGCTGCTGGCCGCGCACCCCGACGCGCGCGTCGTCGAGCTCGGCCGCTCCATCGTCATGCCCGGGTGCGTCAACTGCCACAGTCACATCGAGTACACGTCGTTCCGCGGCATCCTCGACGATGCCGAGTTCGGCGACTGGATCATCAGCCTCGTCGACATCAAGGCGTCCCTGACCCCGGAGGAGTACCTCATCGGCGCCCGTCTGGGAGCCATGGAGGCGGTGTCGTCGGGTATCACGACGATCGCCGACACCAGTTACGGCGCCGTGACGCTCGAGGCCGCCGGCGGCCTCGGCCTTCGCGGACGCGTGTACCTCGAGGTGTTCGGTGTCGACGACTCGCGCTTCGACGAGACGCTCGCCGACGTCGAGCGCCGGCTGGGCGAGGCCCAGGCCGCCGCTCCCCCGCAGATCGACGTCGGGCTCGCGCCACACGCGCCCTACACCGTCTCGAGCCGCCTCTACCAGGCCGTCTCCAAGCTCGCCCGTTCCCGCGGCCTCAAGGTCATGAGCCACGTCGCCGAGAGCAAGGACGAGCTCACCTACGTGCGCTCGGGGTCCGGCAAGTTCGCGCACGACTACCGCGAGAAGATGGGCTGGGAGCGCATGCTCGTGCAGCCGTACGGCGTCACGCCGATCAAGTACCTCCAGCAGTGGGACGTGTTCGATCGCGACTTCCTGGCGGTGCACTGCGTCCAGGTCACTCGCGACGACATCCGCATCCTTCGGGCCAAAGAGGTCGCCGTCGCCCACTGCCCCAAGAGCAACGCCAAGTTGGGCTGCGGAGTGG
>CAYTRM010000302.1:0-3641 GCA_964440225.1 uncultured Thermoleophilia bacterium
ACATGTGCCGGCCGGAGCGGCTGGAGTCCGAGGTGGCCTTCCTCGACGCCAACCCCGACGTAGGCGCGGTCGGGAGCTACGGTTGGCGCATCGGCGAGCAGGGGCGCCGGACGGGTACGTGGGCGTTCGGGCCGACGACTCGCGAACAGTTCGCCGCGCTCACCGCCGGCGGCGGCTGCGTCGCCGCGATCTCCTCGAGTCTCATGGTGAGAGCGGCCGTCGCCCGCGAGGTCGGTGGGTATCGCGAGTCCATGGCGTTCGCTGCGGACGCAGACCTGATCTCTCGCATCAGTGACCGGATGGTCGTCCTCATCCTGCCCATCAAGCTCGTGGAGTACCGCGTCCATTCGGCCAGCACCTCGACGCGGCGCTTCTTCGAGGTGCTCGTCCTGACCGATCTGATCACGGAGAATGCGGCGCGGCGGCGAGAGGGCCGACCTGAGCTCGAGCCTTCACAGTGGATACAGCACCTCGGGGGTCAACCTCTCGCCGTTCGCCTGCGCCGGGCTCGCGTGTGGCGCAGCCGGTACTTCTACCGGGTCGCCGGCGGACTGCTGGCCGACCGCCGGGCCATCGGTCTCGCCTACCTCGGGCTCGCCGTCCTCCTGGCGCCCGTCACGATCTACCGCCGCTTGCGGGAGCAGAGCGGCCGCTCCTAACCGGCGCACATCGGCGGCCTGCGGCGGCGACGGCTCCGAGGCGCCTCTCTGGTACGCTTGAGCCATGCCGAATATCGGACGCCAGCCGAGCATCGAGGATCTCGCCGCATGCCGGCCAGACACCGCCGCTACCTCTGCGGCGCGATGCGCCCGCGCCGCCCGCGGCCTCCGGGTCGGCTTGTACGGCGGCGCTGCGTGATGGTGGTGGTGAGACAGGAGGGCAGCATCGCCGGCATCGCCGAGGAGCCGCCCGCCGCCTTTCTCTCGCCCCGCGTCTCGATCGTCATGCCCGTCTGCAACGGCGAGCGATTCCTCGCCGAGACGCTCGCTTCGGTGCAGGCCCAGACGATGGCCGACTACGAGCTGCTGCTCGTGGACGACGGCTCCACCGACGGCAGCCTCGCGATCGCCGAGGCCCACGCGGCGGGCGACCCCCGGATCCGCGTCATCCGGCTGCCGCACGCCGGCGTCGTCGCCGCGCGCAACCATGCCGTCTCTGTGGCGCGGGCGCCGCTCATCGCCATCTGGGACGCCGACGACCTCTCCGCACCCGAGCGGCTCCGCGTGCAGGCCGACTTCCTCGACGCGAACCCCGACGTCGGGGTCCTCGCCTCCCACGCCTGGCACATCGGCGAGCAGGGCCGCGTGGTCGGGCACTCGGACTTCGGCCCGGTGACGCGCGACGCGTTCTTCGCGCTCAAGGCGCAGAACGCGCCGGTCTTCGTAACCGGCGTCGTGTTCAGAGCCGACCGGGCGCTCGCCGTGGGGTGCTACGACGAGCGCATGCCGGTCGCGCAGGATCTGGACCTGTGGACGCGCATGAGCGACGACGCCGTCGTCCTGACCCTACCGCAAAGGCTCTATGCCTACCGCGTCCACGCCGAGAGTGCCTCGACGCGCCGGTTCTTCGAGCAGATGGCGCTCACCGGGCTCATCGCCGCGAACACGGCGCGGCGACGCAACGGTCTTGAGGAGCTGAGCCCGGATGACTGGGCGCGACAGACGAAGGCGCAGCCGCTCCGCGCCCGCCTGGCTCGAGCGCGCACATGGCACAGCCGCTACTTCTACCGAGTCGCGGGCGGCAGGCTCGCGGCCGGCCGCCTCTCGGGAGCGCCCTGCCTGGCTCTCGCCGCGCTCCTCGCGCCACTCATGGTGGCCCGCCGCCTGCGGACGCAGCTTTGCTCGCGGCGGTCTCTCGAGCAGGGGGGCGACAGTGCCATCTGAGGGCGGCCACACCCCTCTCGACCCCGACGCGCCGGTGACGCCGGGAGCGCCCGGCGCGGACGCCGCCGCGGCAGACGCGCGTTCGCCCCGAGTCTCGATCGTCATGCCCGTCTGCAACGGCGAGCGATTCCTCGCCGAGACGCTCGCTTCGGTGCAGGCCCAAACGATGACCGACTACGAACTGCTCCTCATCGACGACGGCTCCACCGACGGCAGCCTCGCCATCGCCGAGGCTCACGCGGCACACGACCCGCGCGTCCGCATCCTGCAGCTCGACCACGGAGGGATCGTGGCGGCGCGCAACCGGGCCCTCGAGGTCGCCCGCGCTCCTCTGATCGCGCTCTGGGACGGGGACGACCTGTGCGTGCCGGAGCGGCTCGCCGTCCAGCTCGCCTTCCTCGACGCGAACCCCGACGTGGGCCTGCTCAGCGCCTACGCCTGGCACATCGGCGAGAGCGGCCGGCGGGCGGGGGTGGCGGAGTTCGGGCCGGTGACGCGCGAGGAGTTCCTCGCCCTGCGAGCCTCCGACGCCCCCATGTTCGCCGTGGCGTCCAGCGTCGTGTTCAGGGCCGGCGAAGCGCGCGCGGCGGGAGGGTTCCGCGCGCGGATGGCCCCGGCCGAAGACGCCGATCTGTGGACCCGGATGAGCGACCGCACCGTCGCCCTCATCCTCCCGCGCAAGCTGACCCTCTACCGAGTGCACGCCGCCAGCAGCTCGACCACCCGGTTCTTTCGCCAGATGGCTCTCACCGGCCTCATCGCCGAGAACGCGGCGCGCAGGCGCGCCGGGCGCCCGGAGCTCGCGCCGGAGGAGTGGGACCGCCTGCTGCGCGCCCGGCCACTCGGGCAGCGCCTCCGACGGGCGCGAGCCTGGCACAGCCGGCGCCTCTACCGCATCGCCGGCGGCATGCTCGCCGACGGCCGCCCCGCCGGGGCGCTCTACCTCGCCGGCGCCGCGGCTCTTGCGCCGGTCATGGTGGTCCGGCGGCTGCGGCGGCAGCGCCGCCTGCGCCCGCAAGTCGCCCCACGCCTGCGACGCACGTAGCGCCGTCAGGCCCGCGCCGACGCCCCTCCCGCGCGCCCGGCCGGTCGTTCCGCTTCGACCACCTCCTGCATGACGACGAGCACCGCCTCCGCGAGGCACGGCCAGGTCGTCCGGCGGGCGCGCTCGTAGTTGACGCGCCCCATCGCCTCCCGCAGCTTGCCATCGGCAGCCAGTTCCATGATGGCCCGCTGCAGCCCGGCGACCGTCCCCTCGACATCGGAGGGCCGCACGCGAAGCCCTCCGTCTTCCGGCACCATCACGCGCGCCCCCTGGTGGTCGAGGCAGATCACCGGCAGGCCGTAGGCCATGGCCTCGAGGACCTGCACGCCGGTGGAGTCGCGCACGCTGGTGAAGATGAAGGCGTCGGCGGCCAGGTACTTGCCGGGGACCTCGTCGAAGGGCACCGCTCCGGAGGCTCGTACTCGTCCCGTCTCCGGGCGGCTCGCCAGCCAGCGGCGAAAGCCGGCGTCCATCTCGTCGTTCGCGCCTCTGCCCACGACCTCGAGCGTGACGCCGGCCGCATCCGGCAGACCCTCGACTGCGAGCACGGCGAGCTGCGCCGCCTTGCGCGGCATGATGCGCCCCAGCCACAGCAGGCGAAGGCGGTCGTGGGTCCCCCTCCGCGTGATGGCACGGGGCGCCATCGTCGCGGGCAGCGCGGCGTCCAGCAGCAGACTGGCCGTCCGCGCACCCATGCGCCGGGCCACCAGCAG
>CAYTRM010000303.1:0-3632 GCA_964440225.1 uncultured Thermoleophilia bacterium
GCAACGGCCCCCTCGACAACGGCGTCGCGCGCTTCATCGAGTACTGCCTCGAAGTTCCCGACGTGGCCGACCTCGACAACCAGCTCAGCCTCGTCATGGCCATCTGGGAGAGCCTCGACCGATTCGGCCAGGACCTCATCGACCGCTACAAGTCCGCCGAGAAGGCCTTCTTCGATTTCCTCACCAAACACCTCGACCGGCTCATGGTCCTGCGCGGGTACGTGGAGATCGAGGACCCCTGGAAGACCGAGTACACGCGCCTGAAGACCGCCGGCGACGACCTGCGCCATCTCGACCGCCCGGCGCGTCGTCTTCTCGCCGACCACGTCGACGGCCTGGAAGTGCTTGCTCGTGTTCGCGAAGACCACCTCGAGTTCGTGCAGGGGGCGCGTCGCCGGAGGCACGTCCTCGGCGGTCACGACGGGCCCCCAGTAGAAGCTCACCTCCGGGACGGCGTCGACGAAGCGCGCCGAAGCGGCCACATCGGCCTTGGTGCTCGGCCGCCGCTCGCCGGTGAGTGGGTCGATGACCGCGACGCCGCAACCGTCGTTGCTGAGATGGCAGGCGGAGCCGTCCAGAACGATGTCGCAGCGCGGGTCGCGGGCGGCGAGGAGCGGCGCCTCCGGAGCAGCTGCGAGCGCCGCCCGGAGGACCGGCTCGGGGATGTGCGCGACCTGCGACGCGCGGTCGACGGGGCAACCGCCGCGTTCGAGCGCATCGAGCGCGCGCTCCAGCGGGAAGCGGACGCCGACCTCGGCAAGCGTCCGCACTATCGCCGCGTCGAGCGCCTCCACGTCGGCGTCGGTCAGCACACGCCAGCGCAGGCGGGGTTCGATCGGCTCGATGCGACGGGCGCGCTCCACTCGGGTCTCCTCTCGACTTCCAGCGGATTCTACCCGCCGGGCGGCAGCGCGCCGACCGGGACGGGCCGGCACACGCACGACAGACGCGAAAGGGGGCGGCGAAGCGCTTGTCGCGCTTCGCCGCCCCGCGGTCTTCGGCGATCTCCCAGCGGCAGCCGGGACGGCCCTTAGAGCCGCTCGTTGCCCGGGGGCAGCGGCGTCTCGCCCGAGGGGCCGTTGGAGAGCGGCACCTCGGGGATCGCCGTGTCGGACAGGTTGTCACCACTGAGGGCCGCGCCGGGCGGTCCCTGCATGTCGGCGCCCTGTGGCGCCGCATCCGGCTCGGGCAGCTCCTGGTCGACCTCGAGGATGCCGAGCTCCTTGGCGTGCTCGGGCTCCTTCTCCGGCAGGATGTGGCGCAGGAAGCGCTTGGTGCGCTCGTCCTTGGGGTGGAAGAAGACCTCGCTCGGCGGGCCCTGCTCGATGAAGTAGCCGTCGTCCATGTACACGACGCGGTCGGCCACATCGCGGCTGAAGCCCATCTCGTGGCTCACCACGATCATGGTCATGCCGCCCTCGGCCAGCTCCTTCATGACCTTGAGCACCTCGCCGATGAGCTCGGGGTCGAGGGCGCTCGTGGGCTCGTCGAAGAGCATGAGCACGGGATCCATGGCCATGGCGCGGGCGATGGCCACGCGCTGCTTCTGCCCGCCCGAGAGCTGGCTGGGGAAGAAGTCCATGCGGTCGCCGAGGCCCACCTTGGTGAGCAACTCGCGCGCTTTGCGCTCGGCCTCGTCCTTCTTCTCGCCCTTGACGAGGATCGGACCCTCGGTCACGTTCTCGGTCGCGTCCTTGTGCGGGAAGAGGTTGAACTCCTGGAACACCATGCCGCACTTCATGCGGATCTCGTGCACGTCCTTCTTGAACCTGCCGCCGTGGCTGCCGCAGGTGACGTGCACGTCGCCGACCCTGATCTCGCCGGCCGTGGGGTCCTCGAGAAAGTTCAGGCAGCGCAGGAACGTGCTCTTACCGGAGCCGGATGGCCCGATGAGCACGAGCACCTCGCCCTTGTAGACCTCGAGGTCGATGCCCTTGAGCACGTGGTTCTTGCCGAAGTACTTCTGCAGCCCTTCGACCTTGACGACGAGCTCACGGCCCTCGTCGTCGATGATCGTCTCGTGTGCGTATGTCTGAGTTCCCATGCTACTTCGCCTTCCCCTTCTCCTTCTCGCGGGCCTTGTCGCGCGCCATGCGCGTCTCGAGCTTGGCCTGCCAGAAGCTGAAGAAGATGGTCAGCGCCCAGTACCAGGCGGCGGCCACGAGCAGCGTGCTGAAGAAGCTGAAGGTCGCCGCGCCGGCGAGCTGCGAGCGGCGCAGAAGCTCCTCGACGGCGATGACCGAGACCAGCGAGGTGTCCTTGATCAGGGCGATGAAGTCGTTGCCCACCGCCGGGATGACGATCTTGAAGGCCTGCGGCAGGACGATGCGCCGCTGGGTCTGCCAGCCGCTCAGGCCGATCGCCCAGGCGGCCTCGTTCTGGCCCTTGGGCACCGCCTGGATGCCGGCGCGGAACACCTCGGTGAGGTAGGCGCCGTAGTTGAGCGACAGGGCTGCGACGCCCGACCAGAAGGCCGGCGGGTTCCAGCTCTGCGGCAGGCCGAACGCCTTGATGATCTCGGGGATCACCTGATAGATGGCGATGATCTGCAGCAGCAGCGGAGTGCCTCGGAACAGCGAGGTGTAGAAGGTCGCGACCCAGTAGGGGATGCGCGAGATGACCATCCTGCCGAGATAGCCCCAGCTCTGGTACCGATCCCACGCCTGCTTGAAGGTCATCTTCTTGGAGAGCCGACCGAGCGAGCCGAACAAGGCAAGGATGGACGCGAGGAAGATCGAGATGACGGTGAGCTCGACGGTGACGAGACCGCCCTTGGTGATGAACCAGAACCAGTCCCTCATGACCTTCAGACTGATAAGAGAGCCGCTTCCGGCCTCGCCCTGGGAGTCGAAGGACCAGGTCTTCTCGGCCGTCTGGCCCTCCATTGTGACCATCACGACCTTGAAGTCGTACTTCCCAGGGCCGTACTTGGTCAGCAGAGCGAAGTTCAGCGTCGGCGTCGCCGGTGACAGGTACTGCACCGTGGCCGGCGCAGCGAGCTCCTGGAGCTCGTCATTGACGTAGACCTCGCACTTCTCGGTGTCGAGTTCGGCGCCGTTTGGAACGAAGTTGACCTGGACGGCGTCGCCGTTCCAAAGGCCCTTCGTCGCTGTGGCGGCCGAGGCGTTGGGGTCGGGGATGACACCGACCGGGATGGGGATCCCCGGGGGAGCCGTGGCCTCCGGGGACGGGGACGGTGAGGCCGCCAGCGCCGTCGGCGTCAGCGCCGTCACCACCATGATGAGCATGGCCGCCGCGAGGGCGACGCTCACGAACCATGACCTTTTTCGCATCGGAGTGAACCTTCCTGTCAGGAAAGCGGCGAGGGGCCTGCATAGCAAGCCCCTCGCCGCGTTGCGCTCATGTGACGCGGTGCGGCGTCGCACGTCTGACGCGAAGAAGGGGGTCGACTATTCCCTCACCGTCAGGTCCATACCGTTGTACCACTGCTTGCTCATCTCGGTGAGCGAGCCGTCCTCGTGCATCGTCCGGACGGCGTAGTTGAGCAGCGCCAGCCAGTCCGTCTCGCCCTTCTTGAGCGCGAAGGCGAGATCCTCGTAGTAGAGCGGCTTGCCCGAGAAGTCGAACGGCTGACCGGCGAGGATCGCCTGCTGGCCCGTGGGGCCGGCGGT
>CAYTRM010000304.1:0-3615 GCA_964440225.1 uncultured Thermoleophilia bacterium
GGTCTATCTCGGTGACCGCCGCCTCGGCCTCGCCGGCGGCGCCGCCGACCTCGGCGCCGCCGGCGACGAGCAGCGGTGCAACCGCCAGCGCGACGACGGCCAGGAGCACGAGGATCGTCCACTTCTTCATCACGCCACCTGCCCTTGGCGCAGCAGCCCGATATCGTCGAGTTCGGTGCGGCTGTACTTGACGAGGTACATCATGATCAGCGCCGTCAGCAGTCCCTCGCTGAGCGCGAGGGGTATCTGCGTGACGGCGAAGATCCCCATGAACTTGGTCGCCGACCCGGCAAAGCCGCTGACAGGGTCGGGGAACGCCCAGGCGAGCTGAGCGGACGTCGTGAGGTAGGTCGCGAGGTCGCCGATCGCCGCCCCGAGGAAGACCGCCAGCCACAAGGGCGCGCCGAGACGCCGGGAGCCCTTGTAGACTCCCCAGGCGGCGAAGGAGCCGATGATGGCCATCGAGAACGCGTTGGCGCCGAGCGTCGTGAGGCCGCCGTGGGCGAGCAGCAGGGCCTGGAAGAGCAGCACGATGCTGCCGATCACGACACCGATCCACGGCCCGAAGAGGATCGCGCCGAGGCCGATACCCGTGGGGTGCGAGCAGCTGCCGGTCACCGAGGGGATCTTGAGCGCCGAGAGGACGAAGCAGAAGCCGCCGGCGGCGCCCAGCAGAAGCAGGGTCGAGGGCTTCTCCCGCACCAGCCGTTTGGTCTCGAGCACGCCCTTCACGAAGAACGGAGCCCAGACGAGGAACCAGACGACGACGAACGCCGCCGGCAGGTACCCCTCCATGATGTGCATAGCGACCGTTCCCACCGGCGAGACCTCCTCCTATGAAGATGCCGGGGGCCCCTCGCCCCCGTCGCTCTCCGACTTCGCACACTCCGGGCAGATGCCGTACACCTCGAGGTGATGACCGAAGATCCTGAACCCGGTCTTCTCCTCCAGCTGCTTCTCGATGTAGTTCAGGTCGCCGTCGCCGTCGAAGTCGACGACCTTGCGGCAGACCTGGCAGATGAGCGGGTGGCTGTGCCCGACCCGCATCGCCGTGTAGCTCGCCTCGCCCTCGCTGGTGCGCACGCGGACGAGCAGCCCGAGCTCGGTGAGCAACGTGACGGCGCGGTACACGGTCGCCTGGCCGACGCCGCTCGGCTTGAGAGCGTCGGCCGCCTCGGCGATGGTCGCCGCGCGGCCGCAGCCGGCGAAGTAGTCCCAAACGCGGCGGCGCTGCCGGGTGAACGGGATCCCGAGACGCTCGAAGACGCTTGAGACCTCAGCCGCGAGCGCGCCGCCGTGCGGCGCCTTGGGCTCCACGGCGTGTGATTCGTCCTCCATGAGTGAGAATCATTATCGCCACGGCCACTGATGTCAAGCCGTTCCGTGCATGGTCAACCTCACCCTCACGACGGTCGGTGATACCGCTTCTCGCACCTTGGTCACCGCGTCCGTTTCAGCTCTCCGCCGGCCCCAGTCTCTCGATGAGCAGCTGTGCGACGGCGGCGGGTGAGGCATCCGCCGCCTCGGCGTCGATGCGCAGACCGAGGCCCGCCGCGGTCGCCGACGTGGTCGGGCCGATGCTGACGATCACGTGCCCGGGCGCCGGCCCATCGGGATACGCCTCGAGGAAGCGACGCACCGTGTTGGAGCTGGCGAAGGCGATGCCGTCGAACTGCTCGATCGCCGGGAGCGGCGCGCGCTCGTCGGTGGCCAGCCGGAACACCGGCAGCTCGGAGCAGACCGCGCCGCGGGCCGCGAGGTCGCGGATCGCGTGAGGGTCACCGCCCTCCTCGCCGACGAGGGTGAGGAGGGCCCCCTCCGGCGCCGGAAAGCCAGCGGCGAAGCCGGCGGCCGTCTCCGGCGAGTACGCCACACGCAAGCCGCAGCGGCTCATCTGAGCGGCGCTCGCCGGTCCCACGGCGGCGAGCTGCGCGGCTCCGAGCGCGCGCACGTCGAGGCCGAGCCCGGCGAGCTGCTCGAGGAGCGCCTCGAGCGCGCCCGGCGACGTGAACACCAGCCAGCGCGCAGCGTGAAGCCGCCCGAGCAGATCCGCGGGGGCGGGCAGCGTCTCGCTGCGCAGCACCGGCACCTCCCCCGTCTCGGCGCCGGCCGCCTTGAGCAGGCGGACGATCTCGCTGGGGCGGCGGCGCACGCGCGGCACCAGGATCCGCCGCCCGGCCAGCGGCTGCGAGTCGTGCCAGGCGAGGCGCTCGCGAAGGCGCACGACGTCTCCGACGACGATCAGCGCCGGCGGGTGCAGCCCCGCGGCGGTCACGCGCTCGGACAGGTCGGCCAGCGTCGCCGTCACGACGCGCTGGCCGGGCGTCGTGCCGCGCTCGACCACGGCCGCCGGCGTGTCGGCCGGCCGGCCCTCGGCGACCAGCCGCTCGCAGATGCTCGCCAGATTGGTCAGCCCCATCAGGAAGACGAGCGTGTCGGCGCCGTTCGCGATGCCGTGCCAGTCGAGGCGTGACGCGGGCTTGGTCGGGTCCTCATGCCCGGTGATGACGGCGAAGGAGGATGCGTGACGGCGATCCGTGACGGGGATGCCGGCATAGGCCGGCGCGGCGATCGCGGAGGTGACGCCGGGCACGACGATGCAGGGGACGCCGCGTTCGCGCAGATGAGTGGCCTCCTCCCCGCCACGCCCGAAGACGAACGGGTCGCCGCCCTTGAGCCGCACCACGCACTTGCCCTGCAGGGCGTGCTCGGAGAGCAACTCGTTGATGCGGCCCTGCCGGACGGCGTGCACCGCCGCCTGCTTACCGACGTAGATGAGCTCGGCGTCGGACGGCGCCAGCCCGAGCATGGAGTCGTCGGCCAGCCGGTCGTAGACGACGACGTCGGCGCGAGCGAGCGCGTCGGCGCCGTGCCGCGTGAGCAGGCCGGGGTCGCCGGGCCCGGCGCCGACGAGGTAGACGGTTCCGCAGTCACCGGCGGACCCGGAGTGGTCGGGATGTGTCATCGGGGTCTATCCTTCTCGTCTATGGATGACGACGGTCGACAGCGGATGGGCGGAACGCCGTACTACCTCGCGGCGCTCGATCTGCGCGGCCGCCGCTGCGTCGTGGCCGGCGGCGGCGCCGTGGCCAGACGCAAGGTCGAGGGCCTGCTGGCCGCAGGGGCGGACGTGCTCGTCGTGGCGCCCGAAGCCGGGGGGATGCCGGAAGGCGTCACGGTGGAGCGGCGAGCCGTCCGCCTCGCCGACCTGGACGGCGCCGCCCTGGTCATGTGCGCGACCGACGACCCGGCGATCAACGCCGCGCTGGCTCGCGAGGCGCGGCGGCGCGGCGTGCCGGTCAACGTGGCCGACGACCCGGACGCCGGCGACTTCACCGTGCCGGCGGTGGTGCGTCGCGGACCGCTGCAGATCGGGGTCTCGACCGGGGGCTCCAGCCCGGCGCTCGCCCGGCGTCTGCGCGACGAGCTGGCCGAGAAGGTCGGCGAGGAGTACGGCGAGGTCGCGCGGATGCTCGCCGGCCTGCGCGCGGCGTGGGAGCCGCGCGCGATCGCGGCAGGCGTACCGCCGGCCGCGCGGCGCGAGGCCTGGCACGCGGTGCTCGACCTTCCGCTGCTCGATCTGCTGAGAGACGGGATTCGAGCCATTGTGTGATT
>CAYTRM010000305.1:0-3611 GCA_964440225.1 uncultured Thermoleophilia bacterium
AACGGCGGGCTCGTCCAGGCCTCGGCCTGGCCCGCCGGCTGCACGTCGTAGTGCGCGTAGAGCAGGACGGTGGGCGCGCCCGGCTGCGCCGGGCGCTGCCCGAACACCGCCTGCGGCGCGCGCGCCACGTCCACCATGCGCACCTCCGGCAGGCCGGCCGCCGTCATCAGCGCGGCGACGGCGGCTCCCGCCTCTGTGACCGGCTCGTCGGGGAAGTCCGGGAAGGCCACGGAGGGCAGGCGCACGAGCTTCTCGAGCTCGGCCCGCAGTCGCGGCATCAGCTCACCGGTCTTCTGCTTCAGGTCGTCCGCGGGCATCGTGCCCTCCTCGTCAGTCGACGGTCTCTTCGAGATCCAGGCCGTTCACGTACTCCTGGAACTCCGCGAGCCTGTCCGGCTGGTAGACCGCGACGAAGATCGTGGCCGCCTCCAGGAAGTCGGGGTCCATGATCACCGGGCGACCTGCCGGCCCGCCCGTCCCGTGCCGCCACGCGTACTCCGCCTGCAGCAGGTCGGCGTCCGGCCGGCCGGCGAACGGGCCGCCGTCGACGCCGTAGAGCCGGGCCGCTTCGGCGACCGTCGGTGCGGGAAGGCCCGCGTCGCGCAGCATCGTGGTGAACTCCTTCGCCTTCTCGCGGGCCTCACGGCTCTCCTGCACGTCGCGGATCACGACGACGCCGGCCACCATGAGCGCCACGATCACGACGCTGATGGTGACGTAGACCCACGTGTGTGACTTCTCCTGCATCGTGGTCACCTCCTCAGTCTTCATCGTCGGCCGGCGCCGGCACGGCGTTCTTCCAGGCCGGCTTGCGTAGCCACAGGAAGAGGAACGGGATCAGCAAGCCGATGACCAGGAGCCCTGCGCCGATGATCAGCACGTAGAGGGCGCTGCTGCCGCCGCCGAACTGGCTGGACGGCACGAAGCCGATGAGGAAGGCCGCGGCGGCGCTCACGAGGCCGACCGTCGCGAGCACGGGCAGGATCGGCGCCCGGTAGCCGCGCGGGTGGTCGGGCTGCGACTTGCGCAGCCGCATCGCCGAGATGAACATCAGGAAGTACATGATCAGGTACACCTGCGTCGTGATCACCGAGAAGATCCAGTAGACGCTCGAGACGTTCGGGATCAGGGCGAAGAGCAGGGCGATCACGGTGACGATCGCGCCCTGCGCGAACAGGATGTTCACCTGGATCCCCGCCGGGTTCACCTTCTGGAAGAACGGCGGCAGGTACCCCTCCTTGCGTCCGATGAGCAGCAGGCCCTTGGACGGTCCGGCCAGCCACGCCATCATGCCGCCGAGAGACGCGGAGATGAGCATGATGCCGAGGATCGGGGTCAGCCACGAGATGTGGAAGTAGTCGAAGAAGGCGGTGAAGGCCTGCATGACGCCGCCGGTGAGCGTGAGCTGGCTGGACGGCACGACCCAGCTGATGGCCAGGGCGGGCAGCACGAAGATCACGACGACGAGCCCCATCGCCAGGAACATGGCCTTGGGGAACTCCTTGGCGGGGTTCGCCATGCTCTTGACGTGGACGGCGTTCACTTCCATGCCCGCGTACGACAGGAAGTTGTTGACGATGAGCACGAGGCCGGCGATGCCGGCGATCTGCGGGAGGAGCGCCGAGGCCTCGATGGGCGCGGCGCTCGGGTTGCCCTGGACCAGGTAGATGACGCCGAGGATGATCAGCGCCGAGCCCGGGATCGCCGTGCCCAGGAGCATCGAGCTGCTCGAGAGCCTGGCGACGAGCCCTACGCCGCGCATGCTGACCAGCGTCGAGACCCAGTAGACGACGATGATCACCGCCGCCGTGTAGACGCCGTTGCTCGCGAGGCTGGGCATGAAGACGTAGGCGAGCGTGCTGGCGACGTAGGCGAGGAGGCTCGGGTAGTAGGTGAGCGTCATCGCGAACTGGGTCCAGATGGCGATGAACCCCGCCCGGGGGCCGATGCCCTCGCTGACCCAGTTGTAGACGCCGCCGTCCCAGCCGGAGGCCAGCTCGGCGGCGACCAGCGACGTGGGCAGGAGGAAGACGATCGCCGGCAGCAGGTACAGGAAGATGCAGGCGAGGCCGTAGACGGCCATGCTCGGCGTGTTGCGGATGCTCGCCACGGCCGACACAGTCATGAAGCACATCGTCAGCCAGGTGATCGTCCTGGGCGAGGGCATGGCCTTCGCCTTCGCCGGTCGTGCGGCCGTGTCCAGCGCCGCCTCTGTGCTTGCCATACGTCCCCCTTTGCTCGGCTCCACACCCCATTTCGGCGCGCGCCCGGCGCGCCTTGAGCTATGTTCACGGCGGCCGGCGCGGAACCTGCCGCTGCGGCGCGTGCCGGAGGCTCACGACCGCGGCTCAAGGCCTCCGGGACCGCTGCTCAGCCGGAGCGGCGCTCGTGCGCGCGCTGCAGCGCCAGCGTCACGACGCCGGCCAGCAGCAGCATCGCCAGGTTGACGGCGAGCACGGTGAGCGCGCCCAGCGCGCCGCGCCACTCGCCGAGCCCGGCGGCGACGCCCATGTACGCGGCTGCCGGGATCGTCGTCACCGAGATGGCGACGCCGACGGCGAAGCTGGCGTGGGTCTCGAAGCTGAGCATGCCGGCGACCCCGGCGGCGAGCGCGACGCCGACGGTCGCGACGCTCACGTGCGCGAGGCTGTAGACGATGCCGCTGCGGATGTCGGCGCCCGCGGCCACGACGCCGGCCGCGCGCAGCGCGACGGTGACGAGGTAGGCGGCGGCGATGCCGGTGGCGAGGCCGGGCAGGAGCGTGCCGAGGGCCCGGCCGAACAGCCTGGAGCGCCGCCCGACGAGAGAGACGGCGGCGGCCGTGAGCGGCAGCAGGTCGGGGCTCACGGCCATCGCGCCCACGATCAGGATCGCCGAGCGTTCGATGACGCCGAAGGCGGCGATCACCCCGGCGACCGCCATGTAGGCGAGGTAGCCGGGCCGCAGCCCGACGTTCTCGATGGCCTCGTCGGCCACCTCGGTCCAGACCAGAGCGTCGCTGGTCTCCTCCGTTTGCAGCGCCTCGCCGGCGGGGCTGAGCGGGCGGTCGACCTCGACGCGGGCGATGCTGAGGTCCTCCGCCGTCACGCCGAGCCCCGTGAGGTCGTCCAGCGCCGCGTCGGCCGCCTCGGCGTCGACCTCGGCCGTCACCAGGGTCGCGCCGGTGTCGGCGGTCACGCCCGAGAGGACGACGTGGCGCACGCCGTCGCGGGCGCGCAGCGCGGAGACGACGTCGTCGACGCGGCCGGACCCGATGTAGGCGCGCAGGTGGAACACGCTAGCGGCGCGCCTGGAAGAACTTCCGCAGCAGCTCCGCCGAGTCGTCGGCGAGCACGCCGCTGGTGATCTCCAGGCAGTGGTTGAGCCGGTCGTCCTGGCAGACGTTGTACAGCGTGCCGGCGGCGCCGGCCTTCTCGTCGGTGGCGCCGAACACGAGGTGGGGGATGCGCGCCTGCACGATGGCGCCGGCGCACATGGGGCAGGGCTCGAGGGTCACGTAGATGACGGTGTTGAGGAGCCGCCAGCTGCCCATGCGTGCGGCGGCCTGCTCGATGGCGAGGATCTCGGCGTGCGCGACAGGGCTATTGCGCAGCTCGCGCTCGTTGCCGGCC
>CAYTRM010000306.1:0-2058 GCA_964440225.1 uncultured Thermoleophilia bacterium
CCGTGTTCAGCAAACACGCTCATTCGCTCGAGGGCACGCTCCAGGTCCATCTGGCGCAGCTGGAATACGAACTCACCCGCATGCGCGGGAAGGGGCTTGTGCTCAGCCGTCTTGGCGCCGGCGTGGACATGCGCGGCCCCGGCGAGACCAAGCTCGAGGTCGATCGCCGCGTCGTGCGCCGGCGCATCCAGACGCTGCGCGGCCGCATCGAGCAGATGGCCAAGACGCGCCGCACGCAGCGCGCCCGGCGGCTGCGCACGGCGGTGCCGCTGGTAGCCCTCGCGGGGTACACCAACGCCGGCAAGTCGACGCTCCTGAATGCGCTCACCGACGCCGACGTCCCGGTGCGCGACCGCCTGTTCGAGACGCTCGACCCGACGTCGCGGTCGTACCGCTATCGCGACCGCGACTACGTGCTCACCGACACCGTCGGCTTCATCCGCAAGCTGCCGCACCAGCTCGTCGACGCGTTCGCGAGCACGCTGGAGGAGACGACGCTGGCCGACATCGTCCTCGTCGTCGCCGACGCCGCCCTGGAGCCGGCGGAGATCGCCGCTCGCGAGCAGACTGTAGCCGAGGTGCTCGACATGATCGGCAGCACGGCGCCGCGGGTGGTCGTCTTCAACAAGATCGACCGCGCCGACGAGGGCAAGCTGCGGCGCCTGCGGGCGCTGTATCCGGAGGCCGAGTTCGTCGCCGCGGCGCGCGGCGAGGGCCTCGAGGCTGTCCAGGAGCGCCTGGCGACGTTCTTCGACCGCGCCCTGCGCCCGGTGCGCCTCCTCTTTCCCTATTCGGAGGGCGGCGAGATGCACCGTCTTCGCGGCCTGGCCAGCGACGTGCGCGAGGAGCACACGCCGGAGGGCGTGCTGTTCGAGGCCCGCCTGCCCGTCGCCGAGGCGGGCCGCTACGCCCGCTTCCGCGTCGACGGCGCAGCGGACGCGGCGGCCGCCGGCGATCCGGTCGAGGGCGACGATTCGGCGGACGTCGAGGATCCGGCCCCAGGCGGCCACCCGGCGGAAGCCGACCATTCGGCGGACGACGCCGATGACTAGCGCCGAGCTCACCGTGCCGGTGCGTCTGCTCACCGCGGAGGCGCGGCTGCCGCGGCGTGCGTACGAGCACGATGCGGCCTTCGACCTCTACGCCGCCGAAGAGGCGCTCCTGCGGCCGCAGGAGCGAGCCGTCGTCGGCGCCGGCATCGCGCTCGGCCTGCCGCCCGGTCTCGCGGCGCTCACGCTGCCGCGCTCCGGTCTCGCCGCCAAGCACGGCATCACCATCGTCAACGCACCCGGACTCATCGATCCGGGCTATCGTGGTGAGGTGCGCATCATCCTGTTGAACACCGACGCAGATGAGCCGTTCAGGGTCGCCGTCGGCGACCGCATCGCCCAGCTGCTCTTTCTGCCGCTGACGGCGGTCGGGCTGGACGTGGTGCCCGTGCTCGACGAGACTCACCGGGGCGAACAGGGGTTCGGTTCCAGCGGGACGGGGGAGAGGGGGCCGCGATGACGGCACGACAAGACCCGGGGGAGAAGCCTACGATCCGCGTAGCAGGGCTCCTGGTGCACGAGGGTCGTATCTTGATGGTAGAGCAGGCCCGTGGGGAGGAGCGGTACTGGCTGCTGCCCGGCGGCGGCGTCCAGTTCGGCGAGACGCTGTCCGACGCGCTGCGCCGCGAGTTCCGCGAGGAGCTCGGTCTGCGCGTCGGTGTCGCCGGGCTGATCGCCATCGTCGAGTCGATATCGCCCGAGCCCGACTACGAGAAGCACGTCGTGCACCTTGTCTTCGAGATCTCGGCAGCGCCCGAGGCGCTGCCGGAGCCGCAGGAGGTCAAGGTCCTCAACGCCGCGTTCCTCGACGAGATCGAGCTCCAGTCGGCCGACGTGCGCCCGCCGATCGCCGAGTTCCTCAGCGCGTGCGTCAGGGAGATCCCCTCGTCGCCGCAGTTCCTGGGGCGTCGCTGGTAGCTCTCGGCGTCTCGAGAGGCCCCCTCGAGGACCGACGAGGGGGCGCTTCGGCTTCAGAGGGAACACGCGATAATCTCCGTTATGTAAAGTA
>CAYTRM010000306.1:2158-3596 GCA_964440225.1 uncultured Thermoleophilia bacterium
GAGGGGGCGCTTCGGCTTCAGAGGGAACACGCGATAATCTCCGTTATGTAAAGTAGGACGTGAGGCGGCCGAGCCGGGCGACGTGGCTCGCTGGTGGCGCGCCGCTCCCCGCGGCGGTCCCAGCGCCGTCCACTTGGCCGAACGACGCGCCGCCGTGTAGGCTTCGAGCACATGCACCCGCCCCGTGACAACCCCGCCCGCACCCGGAAGCGCTCTGTGCGCGCCCCGACCCGTCTGAGCGCGTTTGGCGCGGGACTCCTGCGGCGCACGCTTCTGGCGCCGCTTCTGGCGGCGATCCTGGTCATCGCGGGTCTCGCCGCGCTCGACTACGTGTTTACTAGTGGGCTGTGGACGGTCGTGCCGGTCGAGTACTGCCTGTGCGACGGCAACGACACGTCGACCTACGTCTCGTGGACGATCGGACGCAACAAGCGCCACCCCCCGGACGTGCCGGCCGTCTATCTGCTCGGAGGCTCGACCGCGCGGGAGGCCCTGCTGAGCGGGCCGTCGCTCGCCGCGGATGTGGCACGCCTGGGTGGCCCGGAGGTGGCCGCCTGGAACGTCGGCAGCTCGAATCAGCGCTTCTCGGAATCCCTGGCGATCGTCGACAACGTGCCGCGCGACTCACCTACGTGGGTGATCATAGGGATCAGCCCCGGCCGCTTCACGGGGTCTCCGGGCGACAGCGAGCGCGAGGTGATCGGCTTCAGCCTGCTGACGAGGAGCCGCCACCTGCAGCGGTACGTCTCCGACGAGTACGGGCGCTACACGAACGCGGCGACGATCCTGCCGGGCATCTTCACGTACCTCGGTGAGGTGCTCGGCGCGAACGCCTCGGCCGGGCGCCCGGTGGAGCGCGAGTACCACGGCTTCAAGTACACGCTGGCGCGGAGCTACACCCCGGCGCAGAAGGACAGCATGGTGGCGACGTGGTTCGAGCGCGCGTACCCGCGGTTCCGCGCCAACCTCGACTACAACCTCGCGATGCTCGAGCAGGTGGTCGAGTGCGCCCAGGCGCGCGGCCTGCGCGTCGTCCTCCTGGACCTCCCGCTCAACCGCAGGGCCCTGGACGGCCGCTTTGACGGGGTCCTCGCCATGTACCAGACCCCCGTCCGCGCGCTGGCGCGGGACCGCGGGGTGCCGTACGTGGAGCTCGACCGCGCCGACCCGCTCCCCAGCTCCGACTTCCACGATCTCATGCATCTCGTCGAGCCCGGCCGTGCCCGCTGGCAGGGTCGCCTCGCCGGGGAGCTCGTGCGCCTGATGGCGGCGGACGTCGTCAGTAGGTGATCAGGCTGAAGATGTCGTAGCCCTCGAGCTTGTCGCGGCCGTGGAGCGCGCTGAGCTCGATGATGAACGCCACGCCGACGACGTTGCCGCCGAGCTTCTCGACGAGCTGGATCTTGGCCTTTGCCGTGCCGCCGGTGGCCAGGAGGTC
>CAYTRM010000307.1:0-3587 GCA_964440225.1 uncultured Thermoleophilia bacterium
CGCGAGGCTCAGCCGGAGCGGACCCGCGTGGCAGCCGGGGCCGGAAGCGGGCGCGGGGCGGCCGGTCAAGCGGAGGGCGGCCGGTCGCTGCGGAGCAGCGCGAACTGCACCTGGTCGTCGCGGGGCGGGAGGCTGCCGTCGGCCGACGGCACGACCCGCCCGTCACGGCTCTTGTCCGGCTCGGGCGCGAGGAACCCGCGGAGCAGCGCCTCGCGCGTGAAGCCGAGCTTGGCGGCCAGAGCCTGCGACGCCTCGTTGCCCGGATACGTCATGAGCTCGAGGCGCTCGAGGCCGAGCGGGCCGAACGCCCAGCCGACGACGAGGCGCGCCGCCGCCAGGGCCACGCCCGAGCGGCGCGCCTCGCGCTTGATCCAGTAGCCGATCTCGCCGGCCTGCCGGCCGGCGAAGAGGTCGAGGCTCACGCTGCCGAGGAGCTCATCCGTGGTCGCGTCGCAGATCGCCAGGCGGGCGCGGTCGCCGACCAGGAGCCGGTGCCGGGCGTCGGCGACGAACCACTCGGCGTCCGCCTGCGTGTAGGGCGCCGGCAGCAGGTGGATCCAGTGGGCGACGTCCGGGTCGTCGCAGGCCGCCCGGACGGCCGGGGCGTCGTCCGGCTCGAAGGGCCGCACGACCAGCCGGCCGTCCGGCAGCCGCGGCCAGCCGAGGCTTGGCGGCGCGTCGCCGCCGGAAGCGCCGCCGCCAACGTCGCCGGAAGCGTCGCCGCCAACTCCGCCGCCCCCGTCTCCCGCGTCGTCCGCGGGCCGCCGGTCGCCGGGGAGGAGCGAGTAGAGGGCGTCGTCGACGCGGGCGCCGCGGATCACGTCGTTGTCGCGCAGGACGCCCTCGAGCCGGAAGCCCGCGGCGGTGACCGTCCGCCGCGACGCGGCGTTGCGCACGTCGGCGCGGATCTGCAGGCGCTGCAGGCCGAGGTCGTCGAAGGCCCACCTCGTGAGCAGGCGGATGCATGCCGAGGCGATCCCGCGTCGCCGCTCGTCGCGGTGGACGAGGTAGCCGATCTCACCCGTGGCGCGCTCCGCGTCGATCTTGAGGCCACAGGAGGCGATCAGTCGGCCGCCCGCCGCCCGCCCGCCGGAGGCGACCGGTCCGCCGCCGGTCGCGTCCAGGACCGCGAACTGCGCCCAGCGGTCCTCTCGCCACTTGCGCAGCGCGTCGCCCACCCACTCCTCACCGTCGGCGAGGGTGTAGGGGCTGGGGACGGGGATGAACCGGGCGACGTCCGGGTCGTCGCACATGGCGGCGCAGGCCGCGGCGTCCCCGGCCTGCCAGGGCCGCAGCCTGACGCGGCCGTCGGTCAGCTCGGGCGGCTCGGCTATCTCGCTGATATCCCTCATCGTGCCTCCGAACGACGAAGAGGCGGGGTGGCCCTGCCGGCCGCCCCGCCTCTTCGCCCGTGTCTCGTCAGTGCAGGAAGTGGCGGCGGCCGGTGAAGACCATGGCGGCGTCGCGCTTGTCGCACGCCTCCACGGCGGTGACGTCTCCCTTGGACCCGCCGGGCTGCATGAACGCCGTGACGCCGTTGTCGATCGCGAGGTCGACGGCGTCGGGGAACGGGAAGAAGGCGTCGGAGCCCACGACCGCGCCCGTGAGGTCGCCGCGCGCCTTCTCGATGGCGACCTTGGTGCTGTCGACGCGGCTCATCTGGCCGGCGCCGACGCCGAGAGTCGCGAGGTTGCGCGCGATCACGATGGCGTTGCTCTTGACGTGCTTGGCGACCCGGAAGGCGAAGATGAGGTCGCCCCACTCCTGCTCGCTGGGGTGGCGCTTGGTGGCCACCGTCATCTCGTCGCGCTCCTCGATGTCGCCATCCTTGTCCTGCACGAGGATGCCGCCGGTGACGCGCTTGTAGTCGAACTCGCTGGGGTTGATCTGCCGGCGCTCCTCGTTGCGGAGGATGCGGATGTCGGCCTTGCGCGAGAGGATCTCGAGCGCCTCGTCGTTGTAGCCGGGCGCGAAGAGGACCTCGACGAACAGCTCGCTGAGGCGCTCGGCCAGGTCGACGTCGACGGTGCGGTTGACGGCGATCACGCTGCCGAAGGCGCTGACGGGATCGCACTCGAACGCCTTGTCGTAGGCGGCCGCCAGGTTCTCGGCGAGGGCGCACCCGCACGGGTTGTTGTGCTTGATGATGGTGACGCACGGCAGCGTGAACTCGTCGCAGATCGCGCGCGCCGCGTTGAGGTCGTAGAGGTTGTTGAAGCCGAGCTGTTTGCCGTGCAGCTGGGTCACCTGCGAGAGCAGGTGCTGGCGCAGGCCGACCTCGGAGTAGTAGGCGGCGCGCTGGTGCGGGTTCTCGCCGTACTTGAGCTCGAGGACCTTCTCGTAGTCGCGCATGACGTAGTCGGGGAAGTCGCCCTCCGCCTCGCTGAACCAGTTGGCGATGACGAAGTCGTAGTGTGCGGTGCGGTGAAAGGCCTTGGTGGCGAGGTCGCGGAGGGTGGTGTGGCTGAGCTCGCCGCCGGACTCGCGCAACTCCTCGAGCAGATCGTCGTAGTCGTCGTGGCTCGTGACGACGGCGACGCCGGCGTGGTTCTTGGCGGCGGCGCGGATCATGCTCGGCCCGCCGATGTCGATGTTCTCGATCACGACTTCGTCCTCGACGCCGCGCCTGCCTGCGACCTCCTCGAACGGGTAGAGGCTGCAGACGACCATGTCGACCGGCTCGATGCCGTGCTCGGCGATGGTCGCCATGTGCTCGGGCACGTCGCGGCGCGCCAGGATCCCCGCCATGAGCTTGGGGTGCATGGTCTTGACGCGGCCGTCGAGCATCTCCGGGAAGCCGGTGACCTCTTCGACCAGCGTGACGGGTATGCCGGAGTCCCTCAGGAGCTTGGCGGTGCCGCCCGTGGAGATCACGGTGACCCCCATGCTCGTGAGGCCCTTGGCGAACGACTCGACGCCACTCTTGTTGAAGACCGAGATGAGAGCTCGCTTGACCTTCACCACTCCGCTCCTTTGCTGGACGACCCCCGGGCCGGCTGCCGACGAGAACTCACGGCCCGCCCGGCTGCCCCTCGGCGCAAGCCTACAAGAAAGGCAACACGCGGTGAATAGGCGAGTGGTGCCGGAGGCCGGCGCGGGGTGGCCCGGCCGCGCGCCGGCAGCCTCACTGCGGGGTGTCTCGGCCGCGCGCCGGCAGCCTCACTCCGGGGTGCCTCGCGAGCGGCGGATGCGGTGCACCGCCCAGACGATCAAGCCGGGCAGCGCCGACGCCGCGGCGATGACCGCCAGGGCGATCGCGAGGTAGTCCTGGACCCACGCGGCCGTGCCGAACCAGTAGCCGGCGCCCATGAAGACGGTGACCCAGAGCGCCGACGCGATCGCGGCGAAGAGGAGCAGCCGGTGGAACTCCATCTGCGCGACGCCGGCGACGAACGGCGCCAGCGTGCGCACGATGGGCAGGAACCTCGACAGCACGATCGCCATGCCGCCGTGCCGCTCGTAGAACTCGTGCGCCTTCGCCACGTGCTCGGGGCGGATGTGCTTGCGCGGCTTGCTCAGGATGCGGCGGCCGACGAACCGGCCGATGAGGTAGTTGCAGATGTCACCGAGAAAGGCCGCCGTGAAGG
>CAYTRM010000308.1:0-3569 GCA_964440225.1 uncultured Thermoleophilia bacterium
TATCCTCGCCCTGCTGCCGGCGTCCTTCACCGAGAACAGGACCTCGACCCGCCGGTCGAGGTTGCGCGGCATGAGGTCGGCGCTCCCCAGAAGCACCTCGTCGTCGCCGCCGTTGCGGAACCAGTAGATGCGGCTGTGCTCGAGGAAGCGCCCGACGACGCTGCGCTCGGTGATCGTCTCGCTGACGCCCGGCACGCCCGGCCGCAGGCAGCACATGCCGCGCACGTTCAACTCGATCTTCACGCCCGCCTGCGAGGCGCGGTAGAGCTTGCGGATCATCGGCTTGTCGACCAGTGCGTTCATCTTGAAGATGAGGTGCGCCTCTTCCCCGCGCTCCGCGTGCGCGATCTCGCGCTCGATACGCTCGGCGATGCCCTGGCGCAGGTTGACGGGAGCGACCAGCAGCTTGCGGTACTCGGTCGCCTGCCCGCCCCCGGTGAGGTGATTGAAGACGAGCGTCGCGTCGGCGCCGATGTCGTCGTCGGCGGTGAAGTAGCCGAGGTCGGTGTACTGCTTCGTCGTCACGCTGTTGTAGTTGCCGGTGCCGAGGTGCGTGTAGCGGCGGATCCTGTCGCCCTCGCGGCGCACGACGAGCAGAGCCTTACAGTGCGTCTTGAGGCCGAGAAGGCCGTACACCACGTGCGCCCCCTCGCGCTCGAGCGCCTTGGCCCAGCCGATGTTGCTCTCCTCGTCGAAGCGCGCCTTGAGCTCGACGAGAACGGCCACCTGCTTGCCGTTGGCGGCGGCCTCCATGAGCTGCTCGACCGCCGGGGCGTTACGGCCGCAGCGATACAGCGTCTGCTTGATGGCGAGGACGTCGGGGTCGTTGGCCGCGACGCGGAGGAACTCGACCACGGGTTCGAACGAGTCGTAGGGATGGTGCAGGAGCACGTCGCGGTGGCGGATGGCGGCGAAGATCTCGTTGCCCTCGAGCCCCTGCAGCGACGGCGGGACGGACTGCACCAGCGGCGCGTACTTGAGATCGGAGCGGTCGATGCTGCCGGCGCCCCACAGGCTGCTGAGCCCGAGCGGCGACTTGACCGAGTACACGTCGGTCTCCTCGAGCTCGAGGTTCTCGGCGAGGATGCCGCGCACCCGCTCGGGCATGCTCTCGTCGATCGTGACCCGGATGACCGAGCCGAAGCGCCTGCGGCGCACGAACTGCTCGATCGTCTCGAGCAGGTCGTCGGCCTCCAGCTCCTGGATGGCGAGCTCCGCGTCGCGGGTCACGCGGAAGGCGTGGGACTCCAGCACCTCCATGCCCGGGAACAGAGACGCGAGGTTCGCGGCGATCAGCTGCTCGAGCCAGGTGAACCACTGCTCGTCGGGGCCGTCGGCGTCGGCCGGCGCGCCTGCGGCGGCCGGCACCGGCACCAGGCGCGGCAGGGTGTCCGGCACCTTGACGCGCGCGAAGTGCTCGTCGCCGTTGCCGTCGCGCGCGAGCACCGCCAGATTGTGGCTCATGTTCGAGATGTGAGGGAACGGACGCCCCGGGTCGAACGCCAGCGGGGTGAGCACCGGGAAGACCCTCGCCGTGTAGTACTCGTCAAGCGAGGCTCGTTGCGCCTCGTCGAGACTACCGTAGTCGACGATGTGGATGCCGGCGGCGTCGAGCTCGGGGCGCAGCTCACTGAAGCACTGGCGCGCCGCCTTCATGATGCTCCACGCCCGCTCCTGGGCGAGAGGCAGCAGCTTCTGCGGCGTGTAGCCGTCGGCGGAGGAGTCGGTGACCCCGGCCTCGACCTGCTGACGCAGGCCGGCGATGCGCACCATGAAGAACTCGCCGAGGATCGACCCTACGATGCCGACGAACTTCACCCGCTCGAGCAGCGGGTTGCGGGTGTCACGAGCCTCGTCGAGCACGCGCTCGAAGAAGTCGAGCATGCTGAGCTCGCGGTTGATGTACAGCGCCGGGTCCCGCAGATCCGCGTCGGCCGGCTCCACCGGCTGCGTGGCGTCGACCGAGAACTCCTCCTGCGACGCCTTCGTGGTCTGCTTGACGGCCTCCCGGCCATGGTACTCGTCGGCGCGTGTACGGTTCTCGGCCCCCCTCACGGCACTCCTCCTCACTGCCGGAGCGGCTCCGCGCCCCGGCTCCCGTCGTCCGGACTTGACAGTATACGCCTCGTTCGTGAGTTTTCCGCGCCTCCCGTACGCGACGCGGCCGGTGAGACCGCTGTCGCGGTCTCACCGGCCGGCGCAGAACTCGTATCGTCAGGCGAGGTTCTCGACCCGATCGACGCCGGGCACCACGTTCTTGAGGTGCCGCTCGACGCCGTTCGTGAGCGTGAGCTGCGACATCGGGCAGCCTGCGCAGGCGCCCTGGAGGCGTACCTGCACGACGCCGTCGTCGAGCACGTCGACGAGCTCGATGTCGCCACCGTCGGCCTGGAGGGCGGGACGGATGTCGCCAAGGGCCTTCTCGACCTGTTCCTTGATCTCTGTCATAGGTGTGTTCACCTCCTCGTCGCCTGCGGGCGGCCGGGAGAGGCGGATCCACGTCGCCGTGGATCGGCCAGGGCCGCGAACGTCACAGCCTGCAGCTCCTCGGTGAGGAGCACTTCGACACCGTGCCAGAAGTCGTGGGTGTCGCACACGTCGGCGGCGCACGGCTCCGCCCGCTGCCGGCAGCGGCAGAGCAAGATGGGGCCTTCGGCCGCTTCGTAGACCTCGCGCACGGTGATGCGGTCGGGCGGGCGAGCCAGCATCACCCCGCCCTGCTGCCCGCGCTGCGTGCGCACAAGGCCTGCCCGCGCCAGATCGCCGATGACCTTCGCGAGGCGCGGCACCGGGATGTGCTGGGCGGCGGCGATGTCGCCGGTGTGCAGCACCGTGCCGAACTCGTACGTGGAGAGCTCGTAGACAGCGCGCACCGCGTAGTCCGCTTGCGTGGAGAGCTTCATGATTCCTTTTTACCCGAAGTAGAAGAAAATATCCACTTTGACCCGCGACCGCCCACAACGGGCGGCCGGCCGTCAGACCTCGTCCCACGCCCAGAGCAGATTCTCGCGGTGGACGGCCTCGTACACGGCGTCGGTCGCCGCCGCGGCGGCGGGGCCGAGAAACCGTGCCGGCGCCAGGTCGAGCTCGCCGCGCGGTACTCCCCGCGCCTTCGCGGCGGCCACGGCCTCGTAGACGCCCAGGATGTAGCTCTCGTTGGCGTCGATGATCGCCTTGTCCATCGCCCGGCCGTGGCTGGGCACGACGAGGTCGACGGGAAGCTGCTTGAGGCGGCGCAGCGTCGTCACCCACGCCTCCATCCCGTCTCGCTGCGCGAAGTTCGGCAGCGGCCACTCCACGGTGTCGCCGGCGAACAGCACGCGCGCGCGTGTGAGGAACACCACGAGCGAGTCCTCGCTGTGCCCGGGGGTGTGGATCAGGTGGACCGACTCGTCGCGGTCGGCGTAGGTCAGGCGGTCGCCGAAGGTGATGCCCGGCAGCGGCACCCCCTCCGCCGGCGGCAGGCGCAGCATCTCGTCGGCGCTGTCGAGCTGCGCCTGGATGAGCCGCGGGCACACCTGCTGCGCCACGATGTCCGCCTGGGCGAACGCCGCGTTGCCGTACACGTG
>CAYTRM010000309.1:0-3566 GCA_964440225.1 uncultured Thermoleophilia bacterium
GATCAAGATCATCGTGCTGACGACCTCGGCCGACGAGCAAGACCTGTTCGAGGCGGTCAAGTCCGGCGCCGGCGGCTACCTGCTCAAGAGCATGGACGCCGAGAGCCTCATCGAGGCGCTGCACGACGCCCAGCAAGATGTGCCGCCCTTCGCCCCCGGGCTGGCGGCCAAACTGCTGGGCGAGTTCGCGCGAAGCCCCGAGGGCGGCGCCGGGACGGACGGGAGCGACGAGCGCCAGGCCGAGCCTCCCTCCCGTCCGCCCGAGACCCGCTCCGGCTCGCCGCGCACACCGCCGGAGCCGGAGGAGCCGCTGAGCGCGCGACAGTCCGAGGTGCTGGCTCTGGTCGCGGAGGGCCTCTCGTACAAGGAGGTCGGCGAGCGCGTGTACCTCAGCCCGCGCACCATCAAGTACCACATGGCGGAGATCATGCGGAAGCTCCACCTGCAGAACCGGGCCCAGGTGCTGGCCTACGCGAGCCGCCTCCTGGTTGAGCGCCAACCCGAGCAGACAGACTGACACGTCTGCTGTGCAGATGGGGGACGCCGAACATGATGCCTTCAGTTGGCCCACCAACTTCGTGATCACGCGGGCTGAGCTTCGCGCCGGGGCTTTCGACGGTGCCTTCAGCTTCACGTCCTCACCCGTGTCCATCGATCTCCAGCTCTTCAATCGAAAAGGAACCCCGGTGGGCTCTCCCTATCCCTGCACGATGCAGTAGGCCCGGCTCGATCTGAGCCCCCGCCCGCGGACCACCGGGCGGGGGCTCACCCTATTTCTCGTGCAACGCCGTGCGACTCGAGACGCTCCAACTGTTCCGGGAGCTCGATGCGACGTAGGCTCAGGTGACCGGTCGTCAGAGGAGCGTGTCTGGCAGTGGGAGGTGCTCTCCTCATGCATGCAGCGATATGGACCCGGTCGGGTGCGGTCGTCGCGGTCACGGCACTGGTCGCGTGCCTGATCGCGCTCGTTGCCGGTCCGCTCACCGGCACGGCGCCGGCTACGCCCCAAGGGGATCGCGGAGCTCAGGTCACGCGTGGCGAGAGCAAGGTCGTGAGGGCGGAGGTCCCGGCCGACCGACGTGGCCGGCAGCGTGATGATCGCGTTCAGGATCGTCGACCCGATCCTCATGAGCTACGACGTGGGACTCAGGCACCTTGATCTCAGCGGCCTGAGCCGGCTCAGCTGGCCGGAGGGCTACACAGGCCACGTCGGTGTCCTGCAGGACGGCTCGACCCTGGCCGACGCCGCCATCGAGGGCGACACCATGACGTTGTACCCGCCTCCCGGCTACGTGGCGTTCCCCGCGGCTCCGACGGTCCTCACGTTGACCATCTACGCGACGAGCCGCTTCGGGACGATCATGTACCGCTCCTGGCCGTTCGAGTTGCAGCAGCTCTGAGGGGCATGACAGGACTGTCCTCAAGGACAGTCGGCCCGCCTCGACTACTGTCCCGCCGGACATTGTCCGGCCTCCCCCCTCCCGCCAGACTCAGGAGCATCGGAGAAGGCGCGCAAGGAGGGCAACGTGGCGGAGCGCAGGCGCATCCTCGTCTACGGCAACTCCCTCGTCGTCGAGGGTGTCGGCGCGAGTCTGCGGCGCGCCGGCGGATTCGACGTCTTTCGCGTCGACCCGCCCCTGCCCGGGCCGTCCGGGCTGGAGGACATGGCGCCCGACGTCGTCCTGTTCGACGTCGAGGGCCAGCATCCGGAGCCGGTGCTGGCCCTCCTCGAGAGCCTCCCCGGCCTGCTCGTTCTCGGCCTCAGCCCGGACGGCAACGTGACGCGGCTGTGGACGGGTCGACGGTACCACGATCTGACGACCGGCGACCTCGCCGCGCTTCTCGACGATATCGGCGTAGACGAGTCGACGTCCAAGGCGCGCCTCGTGGACGTCGAGAACGGCCGGACGGTCTGGCGCGCGCAGCCCAAAGGCGCGACGGCCGCGGCTCCGGAGCACGTTCAGCAGGGGGCGACCACCAAGCACGGAACATCCGAACCATCCGCTCCCACCATGGTCGGCAAGCAGCAGGGCGACGTGGGACGCCCAGCGCCCTGATCGTTTACCTTCTCGTTTCGAGAATGTGACATGTCCACATGGACATTGACCCACGACTCTTGGAAGAAGCGCTCGGTACGCTCGGAGAGGTCCTCACGAGTCGTGGACAGACGTTCGAGGTCGTCGCGGGCGGGGGGCAGCGGTCTCATGCTGCTCGGGCTGGTCAGTCGCCCCACGAGAGACCTCGACGCGGTGGCGAGCGTCGGCCGGACTCTGGGCCTCTCTGACGACCGGCTCAACCCCGGACCCACCGAGCTTCTCCGCTTCGGACTGCCCAAGGGATTCGAACAACGAGTCCAGCGCCGGAGCTACGGAGGGCTGATCCTGCACGTGGCGGGACGCCTGGACCAGATCTGCTTCAAGCTGTACGCCGCCGTTGACCAAGGCGCTGGGAGCAAGCACGCGGCGGACCTGCGAAGGCTGGATCCGACGCAGGAGGATCTCTTGACGGCGGCTCGGTGGAGCCGCACTCACGATCCCTCAGACGGCTACCGCGAGGCGCTTGCGGCCACCCTCGGCGCGTTGGGCGTGGAGGTGACCGATGCCGACCTCTAGCGAGCAGATCACCGAGCGCGCCGCAGACCTGGCGTGGAGCCTGTGGGCAGAGCTGGGCGTCTCCGGATGGCGGCGCAGCCACACCTCGCACGCCATCGATCCGGAACGCCTCATCCTGTTCACCGCGCTCCTCGGCGATGCGGACCCGCGCCTCCGCGACGAATCGACCGACTGGTGCATCACCTACGGGCGGTACGTGTCGGCGGCGAGACTGCGGAACCTGCTGGCAGCCCAGGCGCCGGAGACGCAGGCCGCCTTCGGCCAGACGGCTGCCACGGTGAACGCCAACTCGATCCTGCGCTGGCCCCGCTCCACCGAGGCTCGTCCCTACCGGCGCACCAGGCGCTCCGCCGTCGCCGACTTCACGGCCCCGTCGCTCGTCGTGCTGAGGCTCCGCGCCCTGTTCGGCGTCGGGGCGCGCGCCGAGGTCCTGCGCGCCTTCGTCGCCGACCCGTCGGCACGCCTCTCGGCCGCCGACCTGGCCGCCGACCTGGCCGCCGACCTGGCCGCCGACCTGGCCGCCGAGGCCGCCTACACCAAACGGAACGTCGCGGAGGCCCTGGAAGCGCTGCGCATGGCCGGCCTGCTGGAGTCCGCCCCCCTGAGGAACCAGCGGCTCTACGGCCTCGTGGACGCCGGGTGGCTCGCCTCGCTGCCCGGCGCCCTGCCGGAGTCGTTCCCCTGGTGGGGCAGCGTCTTCCGCATCCTTGAAGGCCTCATCACAGGTCTGCGCGGAGCCGAGGCGCTGTCGACGAGAACACGCACCGTCGCGCCGTCGGACGTGCTGCGGGGCCTGCACGCCGACCTGCAGCAGGTCGGCGTGCGAGTATCGGGCGAGCAGATGGGTCCCGGCGCGTGGACGACCATGCAGGGACTCGCCACGGCGCTTCCGGAGCCGTGGGCAGCCGGGGAGCGCGCGAACGGCGCGTCAGGACCCGGCGCTGACCAGAGACG
>CAYTRM010000310.1:0-3560 GCA_964440225.1 uncultured Thermoleophilia bacterium
GCGCGCCGTGGTGCCGATCTACTCCCTGATGATCGGCACCGAGCCGCTTCCGGACGCCTTCTGGGACGAGGTCGGCTGGAGCGGCCACGAGGTGTTCGGCGACTTCCGCTTCCTCATCTTCTACGCGATGCACACCGACGACGGCCGCATCGCCATAGGCGGCCGCGGCGCGCCATACCACTACGGCTCACGGCTGACGGAGAGCTACGAACGCGTGGCCAAGGTGCAGGACCACCTCCGCGTCCTTCTCGGCGAGCTGCTCCCCGGCATCGGCGACGCCCGGGTGACGCACCGCTGGGGCGGTGCGATAGCCGCGTCCCGCGACTGGTACAGCTCCGTCGGGCTGGACCGTCCGAGCGGCATGGCCTGGGCGGGCGCCTATGTCGGCGACGGCGTCTCGACGACGAATCTCGCCGGCCGCACGCTGCGCGACCTCATCCTCGAACGCGAGACGGAGCTGACGCGGCTGCCCTGGGCCGGCCACCGCTCGAAGCCTTGGGAGCCGGAGCCGCTGCGCTGGCTCGGGGTCAACGCCGCCCTCGCGGCGATGGACAGCGCCGACGCCGTGGAGGCGCGCACAGGGCGGCCGAGCAAACGCGCCGGCTACGTCAAGAGACTGATCGGCGCCTGAGCGATCGCGCGGCCGGAGCCGGCGCGCCTACTCGAGGTAGTCGGCGGGCGCGCTCGTGTCTTCCGGCACCGGCACGTAGGCCGGAGCCGGCACCGTGGACGGGCTCGAGCTCGGACTCGCGGATGGAGTCGGCGTCGGCGTCGGCTTGGGCACGCGGAAGCACCCCGGCGCCTTGTTCATGACGTAGCGAAGAAGCCGCCGCGAGTTGCCGGCCGTGAGGTGCGAGCCGTCGTAGAAGCCGTCGGGGCTGCCGCCGAAGGTCCCGATGCGCAGGCAGTTGATGACGCGGAAGTCGTACTGCTTCTGCAGTCGCTTCAGGTAGCTGACCAGCCAGCGCTGCTTGACACCCCAGCCGACCGACATGAAGGCCTTCAGCACTCTCGGGTGGTAGGGCATGATGACGATGACGGGCTTGATGTCGTTGACGTTGAGCAGGCGAAGGGTGCGCTTGAAGTACGCCATCGCGCGCGTGTTCCTCGGCACCTTGCGATTGCCGGCCTTGGCCAGCATGTCCGTGTCGAGGTAGTGCGTCAGCGACTGCTGCAGGCTCAGCCCCGCTTTGCGCTTGCGGTCGTAGCTGTTCCACCAGAGCATCCCGTCGAACCCGTAGCGACGTCCGGAGAGCACGTTGCGCCGAGGCTGGCGCATCGCCCACGCCAGCTTGGACTTCACCAGCGCCGCCGGAAACGCCTGGGAGAGACGCTCGTCGTTGAAGAGCCCGGGCGCCATCGGCACGTCGGCGAGCGTCGTCGCCTGCATACACCAGAGCACCGTGGGGGGCTTGTCCGGGTGGCTGTCGATGAGCCAGTCGGTGATGGCCCAGGCGTCCTCGGGCCGGCCGTTGTGGAGAGCGAAGTTGAAGGCCGTGAGGCCCGTGCGGCGCTTGATCGTCGCCGGATCCATGCGCAGCCCGCGTGAACCGCCGTACACGACGACCCGCGGCACCCTGCGCATCTCCTGTGCCAGATCGCACTTGTAACTGCGATCCCAGCCGCGGCTCTGATACTTCTTGAGCTTCCAGGTCGGGGTGGAACCACCCTCGGTGGCCGCCACAGGCAGAGTCACGCCGAGAAGGCAGGCGACGCCCAGCGCCACGAGCACGAGCTTGCCACGCCAGCCACTGAAGAATCCCACAGCGCCCCCCTTCGAGACCTAGCGTACCAAGCGCCCCGGCCGCGCTCAAGGGCCGGGACGCAGGCAGACCGGCGCCGTCGCGACGGCCGGCACACGCTCGGCGCCCGGTCCCGGCGTCAGGGCGCCGCAGCCGTCGAGCCGTCCGAGAGGTGCACGGCGAGCGTGAACTCCGCGCCGGCGCCCGGCGTGTAGACGTAGTCCCCCACGCCGTCTCCGGCCTTCATCGGCTCCTGCGTCCAGGGATTGACGGGCCACGGGCTGACGAAGGCGCCGAGCGTGGCCTCCGAGGCGTCGGCCGGCGCCTGACCGCTCGAGGCGATGAAGGCCTGGATCCCCGTCTTGATCATCATCAGCTGGACCTTGGCGGCGGCATCCTTGGCCTGGTCGATCTGGCCGCCGGTCTGCTCCTCGACCGCCTCCCCACACCCGCAACCGGCGGCGACCCCGGCCACGCACAGCGCCAGCACGACGACCACGATGCTCGCAAGACGGCTCATCCTCCACCTCCGGCGGTCGATCCGGCCGCGCATCGCGGCCCGGCGGCCGCATGACGACCGCGGCCTGCACTCTCCATCGGCAGCTTTCGGCGGCGGCTCCAGCGCTCCTCGAAGCGTCGTCACATCCCCGCCAGCTCCCGAAACCGCTCCACCGAGCTGATCCGCAGCCCGAGCAGCTCGGCGATCCGGAACTTGGCCATCATCGCGTTGGGCTCGCCCGGGTGCAGATTGGAGTGGTCGAGGATCCTCCCCAGACCCCTCTCGCCCCTGATCTGCTCCATCGCGCAGCTGTCGCTCAGATCGCGCACGCTGCAGCCGAGCTTGCCGGCCACGTACCGCTTGGCTTCCTTCAGACGCATGCCGCGTGACATCTGCATGCGGGCCACCAGATCTCCGGCGGTCCGCATCCCGCCCATGCCCGAGGCGAGCGCGTGGGTGACGTCCATGCCTCTGGAGTCACCCGAGCCCACCTACAACCCGTCGCAGCGCAGCAGATCGACGTGGGCCTTGGCCGCCCGCGACGAGGCGTCCTCGCCCGGGTAGCCGTTGACGGGCACGCCGCAGACTCCTTGCCCGACGTTCGGGTGGACCGGGATGCGCGCGACGTCCATGCACGGCTTCATCGCGGTGATCGAGTACGCCGTGTTCCAGGCGCAACTCTTGCCCGTGCGGATGTTGACCGCCGGCCCGAAGATGGTGACGCCGGCGTCCTGGCAGAGCTCGAGTTGCTCCTTCGGCCAGAGGCCGGCGAGCCGCCTGCCCTCCCACTCGAGCTCGCCGTGCACGCCGATCACGAACTCGCCGGCCATGCCGACCTCGATGCCCGCCTCCGGGTACCTCTCGCGCAGGTGCTTCACGGCGCGCAGCGTGCTGTAGAAGTCGGCGTCGCCGGCGCCCCCGGTGGTGTCGAAGTCCATGCCGTCGGCGCCGGCGTCCAGCATGCCCTCGCCCACGTAGATGAAGTCCTTGGTGGCGTGGTCCATGGCCACGTCGATCGCCGCGCGGGCGCCGGCGATATCGCCGCGCGGCAGCAGCTCGAACCAGTTGTCCGCCGGTCCGTCGGGCTTGCTGTAGAAAGCCAGGTTGGGCTGCGCGCCGTATTGCACCGGCGCCGTCATCATCAGCTGGCAGTTCTGCATCACCTGCTGCTGGAACGGCAGGATCGTCTTGATCGCCTTGTAGCTGTACTCGATGTGCCAGAGCTCGAGGATGTCCTGGCCCAGGCGCTGATCGCTCTCGAGCAGGTCGAGGAGGTCGGTGCCGGTCAGCTTGCTGCCGCCGCCGTCGCAGCTCAGGAC
>CAYTRM010000311.1:0-3511 GCA_964440225.1 uncultured Thermoleophilia bacterium
CCCCGGCGGACCTGCTCGACGAGCTGGGCATGGACCCGGAGGTAGTCGCCCGCGTGGATGCGCGCTGGGCCGAGCTCGGGCTGCCGTTCACGTGAGTCCGCCCGCGCCCGCCCTCTCCGCGCGACGCTTTACGCCGGGGCGATGCGCTTCTAGACTGGGGCCGTCGTGACGGCGCCATGGGCAACCTGAGGAGGCGGCCGTGTTTCACGGGAACGTCCATCGCCACCTGCTGATCCTGTCGCTCGCCAACTGGGCGATCGCCATCGTCTGCTGGACGATCAGCGCGTACCTGGGGATCACGTCGCCCACCGGCATCTTCGTCTACACGGTCCTGTTCGTCATCGGTCTGTTCGCCGTGCTCGTCGCCATCGGCTCCTTCGTGCTCGCCGATTTCGGCGCCGAGCCGGCGCGGGCGGCCGTCGCCACGGGGGTCGCCGGCGGCGATGACGAGGCGCCCACCGTCGTCGCGGCGGCGGCCGGCGCGGATGCGAGGGGATCCGAAGCGACGCCGGCCGAAAAGGCCGAGCCCGTGTCCGCCGGCGAGCCCGCCGACAAGGCCCGGGCCAAGCCGGCCGCCACGCCTGCGGAGAAGCCTGCGGCCACGTCTGCGGAGAAGCCTGCGACCGCGCCCGAGGCCAAGCCGGCCGACAAGTCCGCCGACAAGCCCGCCGCGCCCGGCGCCTGACCCTCAGGTGTCGTCCTCCGGCGACGCCGGCAGCGTCTCCAGGCCCACGCTCTTCGCCCGGCTCGTCAAGATCGAGCACAGCGTCTACGCCCTGCCGTTCGCCTACGCCGGGGCCTTCCTGGCCGCGGACGGGGCGCCCACCTGGGGGCAGCTCGTCTGGATCACGGTGGCCATGGTCGGCGCGCGCAGCGCGGCGATGGCGCTCAACCGCCTCATCGACGCCGGCATCGATGCGCGCAACCCGCGCACCGCGGAGCGCGAGCTGCCCGCCGGCCGCCTCGGCCGGCGCGAGGTGTGGCTGTTCACCGCCGTCTCCGTGGCCCTGCTCGTGGTCGCCGCCTTCAACCTCTCCGAACCGTGCCGCTACCTCTGGCCGATCCCGCTGGCGGCGTTCGTCCTGTACCCGTACACCAAGCGCTTCACCTGGTTCTGCCACTACTTCCTCGGCCTCACCCTCGGGCTGGCGCCGGCGGCGGCGTGGGTGGCGGTCACCGGCTCGGTCGCCGCGGAGGCCTGGCTGCTCTTCTTCGCCGTCGGGCTCTGGGTCGGCGGCTTCGACGTGCTCTACGCGGTCTTCGACCTCGAGTTCGACCGCAACCACGGCCTGCACTCGCTGCCCGTCGCCGTCGGCGAGCGCGGCGCGATCCTGGCCGCCGCCGCCTCACACGTCGCGACCGTGGCGCTGCTCGCCGCCGTCGGCGCGCTCGCGGGGCTCGGCTGGGTGTACTGGTGCGGCCTGGCGCTGGTCGCGGCGATCCTGGCCTGGCCGCACATCGACATCGCCCGGCGAGGCCTCCGCGAGGTCGGCATGGGCTTCATGACCGTCAACGGCGTCGTCGGCCTGCTGTACGGCGCCGTGGTCATCCTCTCCGTGACGCTGCCGTAGGGCGAGGCGCGGCGGCGCCGCGGCGCCGCTCGATCGAGGCAGGAAGTACTCGCCGTCGTATACCCGGGATGGTACAATCCTGCGTGCCGGACCCAAGAGTGGGGACTCTCGAGTCCGGCCGTACTGTCAGAGCCTGGAGCCAGAGAGGTCCGCGATCTTGTCTGAGGGCCGCCCGCGCCACCGCTACGAGCCAAAGCCGCGTCCGTGGTACCGGTCGCCGTGGGTCTCCGCCCTCGTCGTCACCGGTTTCATCGCCGTGCTCGCGGTCGTCGTGGTCATCCCCGTCTGGGCCACCGACACTCCCACGTACTGCGCCTCCTGCAAGGCCACGGAGCCTGCAGGCGAGTCTTGGGAGCGCTCGCTCCACGCCAAGGTCTCGTGCGTCGAGTGTCACGTGCCGCCCGGAGTCGTCAGCTCCGTCAAGTGGCGTACTCGCGAGTGGCTCAACATCTGGGCCGACTATCTCAATGTGCCCCGAGTCGCCAACCGTGGCTCCCGGCCGGGCAACGACAACTGCCTCGCCTGCCACTCGCTCAACGGCATCCCCACCGAGTTCGACGACATCCGCATGCCGCACGAGGCGCACATCGACCTGCGCGACCTCACCTGCGCCGACTGCCACAACCAGGTCGCCCACCCCGATGAGGACAGTGTCGGCACCGAGATCTCCATGTCCGTGTGTTCCATGTGCCATGAGGAGACGGGCGACGCGGGGGCCTGCGACTACTGTCACGTCACTCCGCCTCCCAAGGACGTGCACCCCAAGGACTACCTCGAGACCCACGGCGAGCAGGCGCTCGCCGACCCCGAGTCATGTCTGCGCTGTCATCACAGCGAGGAGCAGTTCTGCGATCCGTGCCACGCGCGCCCCACGCCGGACCACTTCTCCGGCACCTGGCGCTACACGCATGGGCCCACCGCCGAGAAGGATCCGCTGGGCTGCACCGGCTGCCACAGCGAGGAGGAGTTCTGCGCCCAGTGCCACCGCGTGCAGCACCCCGACGACTGGGGGCAGGCGCACGGGGCCGTCGCGGCGAAGAGTGCGGGCGCGTGTCTCGTCTGCCACCCGCAGAGCATGTGCGACCGCTGTCACCGGGACGAAGGGGTGACGGTCTCGCCATGATGCGCTCGCGCCCAGCCGTTTTCGTCGCGTTCGTCGTCGTGTGTGTCACGGCGGCGCTCGGCTTCGCCGGCCTCGCCGCCGCGGCGACCGCCACCGACGCGCTCACGGCGGCGGTCAACGACGACTGCTTCAGCTGTCACGGGTCGGACGACGTCCGGGGCAGCACGATCACGGTCGAAGGCAGTGAGAAGAGCATCTACGTGGACCGCGCCGTCTACGACGCGTCACGGCACGGCCAGCTGGCCTGCACGAGCTGTCATCTCGGCTTCGAATCCGGCGTGCACACGGCGGAGCAGACCGAGAACTGGCTCGAGACCGCCAAGATCACCTCGTGCCGCAGTTGTCACGCAGACGTCTTCGAGATGTACCGCGGCTCGTTTCACGGGGACCTCGTCTTCGGCGAGTCGAGCGGCGAGGCGCCGGTGTGCGCCGATTGCCACGAGGCGCACAACATCGTCCCTCCCGACTCCCAGGCGTTCCGGACCAGCATCGACGGCCTGTGCGGCGAGTGTCACGCCGATGCCCGCGCGACGTACACGGACAGCTATCACGGCAAGGCCTTCACCCTCGGCCAGGAGGAGACCGCCGTCTGCACCGACTGTCACGGCGGCCACAGGATCCTGCCGGCCTCCAACCCCGAGAGCATGATCTCGGAGCAGAACCTGGTCGCCACGTGCGCCGAGTGCCACCCCGGCGCCAACGAGAACTTCGCCGGCTTCCTCGTCCACGTCGACCCGCAGAGCCCGTCCTCGTCACTGCTGGTCTGGTCTTTCTACGCCGCGTACATCACACTCATCACCGTCGTCTTCACGTTCGG
>CAYTRM010000312.1:0-3502 GCA_964440225.1 uncultured Thermoleophilia bacterium
CTGATCAAGGGCGCGACCATCCGCCGCGGCGCGCGCGTCGGCGGCGGCGCCGTGCTGTGCCCCGGCATCGAGATCGGCGAAGAGGCGTTCATCGCCGCCGGCGCCGTGGTGACCAAGGACGCGCCGCCCCGCAAGGTGCTCATGGGCGCGCCGGCGCGCGTCGTGCGCGACGTGTACGAGGACGAGCTGCTCGAGAACCAGTGACGGCCTGAGCGACGCTGCGGCCGAGGGGCGAAGACGAGGGGCGGGAGGCCGCAGGGCCGCCCGCCCCTCGTGCGTACGGAAGCCTCCGCGGTGTGCCGACGTTTCAGGACGGGAACAGTCCGATTACGGACAGTGAGCAGGTGGAAGGCTGCAACGATGAGCGACCAGACCGATCCTACGAGGCGGCAGGACCAAGACGAGACGGAGCCGTTGCACTCCACGGTACGCTACACGCGCAGGCGCCTGCTGATCGTCGGCGGGCTGGCTGCCGCCGGCGTTGTCGGCGGCGTCGCCGCCGTGCGCAAGTACGGGGAGCCCGCGGTCGACAGCGTCGGAGGCGCCCTGAGCGACCAGTTCGGGCCCTTCCCGGTGCGCAGTATCGAAGACGTCCCCGCCGTGCCGCTCGAAGAGTGGTCGATCACGGTGGACGGTCTGGTGGACGAGCCGCTGACGATCGACCACTCGACGTGGTCTTCGCTGCAGCGGCTCGACGAGACCGTCGACTTCCACTGCGTGGAGGGCTGGTCGGTGGACGACGTACGCTGGGGAGGCGTTGCGCCGGCCGTCCTGCTGGAGCGCGCCGGTGCGCGGCCGGAGGGCAGCTGGGTCGTCTTCCACGGTTACACCGGAGACTACGTCAGCAGCGTGCCGATCGATCTCGTGAGGGACCCGCAGACCGTACTCGCCGACAGCCTCGGCGGCGCGCCCTTGCCGCCCAAGCACGGCGGCCCCATCCGCCTGGTCGTCCCCGACCAGCTCGGCTACAAGAGCGTCAAGTGGGTGACGCGCATGGAGGTCACGAACGCGTCACGGCCGGGCTACTGGGAGAGCCGCGGGTATCCGGACGACGCCCCGGTGACCGGCTCCGTGAAGCAAGGCGGAGCGCCGGTGCGCAGCGGCTGAGTCACACCCTGTCCTGCAGCCAGACGACCTTGGGGAACGGCCGCAGGCAGTGCGGGTGCCAGTTTGCCTGGCAGTAGCAGCCGACGCCGAGCAGGGCGACGACGTCGCCCTCGTCGAGCGGCGGCAGCGGGTAGTCCTCGGCGAAGATGTCCGGGCCTTCGTTTATGTGGCTGGTGAGGGTGTAGCGGGCCGTGCGCCGAGCATCGGCCGCGCGGCACAGCACGGTCTCGATGTGCTCCTGGTAGACGAAGCGCAGGTGGACGATGTTCCAGCCGCAGGTGAGGCCGGCGAAGACGGCAGAGCCGTCGCCGGCCTTGCTCCTGTCCTCGATCGTCACGACCTCGGCGAGCAGCACCCCGGCGTTCTTGCCGAACATCTCGCCGGGCTCGCAGGCGATGGTGACGCCGAACGGGCCGAAGCGCTCGGCGAGGATCCCGGCGTAGGCGTCGAGGTCGAGCGGCCGCTGCCCCTGGCGCATCACGGCCGCGAGGCCGCCGCCGGCGTTCACCTCGCGCACCGGGCATCCGAGGTCGATGGCCCGCTTCGTCATCGCCGCCGCCGCCGCGACGGCCCGGTCGAAGGCCGGCAGGTCGTCGTCGAGCAGGTGGTGGCTCACGTGGAAGTGGATGGTGTCGATCGTGAGGTCGTAGGTGTGCGCCAGCTCCACCGCTTCGTCGAGACGCTCCGGGTAGATCCCGAACTTGGTCGGCGCGTCCCCGCTGTAGTAGCTGATGCCGCTCTCGGGGCGCGCGGCGCCGACCCGGGGGTTGATGCGGATGCCGATCGCGCCCCCGCGGTTCCGCCGCCCGTAGCGGCGAATCTGGCTGAGGAGGTCGAGGTTCATGTGCACGCCGTGCTCGAGCATCACGTCGAGGTCGCGGTCGTCGACGTTCGTGCCGGTGTAGCTGATCTCGTCCGCCGGCCAGCCGTTGGCAAGTCCGTGCTCGACCTCGCCGGGCGAGCAGACGTCGAGGCCGACGAAGCCGGGGGCGCCGGGCTCGCCCAGGCCTTTGATCCGCTCGAGCGCCTGCGGCTCGCGCTGGGCCTTGAGCGCCCAGCGGACCTTCCAGGGCAGGCCGGTGTGCGCCATCGCCGCCTGCAGCGCACGCACGTTCTCCTCCATGTGCGTGAGGTCGTAGACGAACAGCGGCACGCCCTGTCCCCGCGCAAGTTCCTCGGCGTCGCGCCCGGCGATGCGGAGCCGTCCGTCTACGGACTCGAGGCCCGGTCGCCGCCACCAGTCGAGCGGGTGATCGGCCGGGAGCGCGCCGGCGGGTGAAGCCGCGGAGGGGCGGGCGTCGGGTGGCGTGGTCACTCGGACTCCTTTCGCTGCTCACCGCCGGCGTCGACGGCGGGCTCCGAGTGTCTCGCGGCGCGCCCGTCCGGCGCAAGCCGGGCGTCGCTCCGAGGCCCGGTACGGGTTTCACGGCCGCGCCCCCTCGGGCAGGATTGTCCGGGAGCGGCGTCGGCGGTGCCGACGCGTTACACTGGAGGCGCTGCAACCGCAGGGCCTGGCCGATCGCGCACGAGGAGGCTGACGATGAAGAAGTACATCTGCACCGTCTGTGAGTACGTCTACGATCCCGAGGTCGGCGACCCCGACAACGGTGTGGAGCCGGGGACGGCGTTCGAAGACCTGCCCGACGACTGGGTCTGCCCCGAGTGCGGGGTCGAGAAGGACGAGTTCGAGCTGCTGGAGGACTGACTCCAGGGAGCGACCGTCGAGGCGAGACTGGAACGAGGCGGCAATGGGTGTGCTTGAGTTGAAGGATGTGACCTTGGAGCTGGGCGGCAAGCCCATCCTGAACGGCCTGACGGTCGACTTCTGGGAGGGGCACATCCACGCCCTCGTCGGCCCGAACGGCGCCGGCAAGTCCACGCTGGCCGGCGCCATCATGGGGCTTCCCGACTACCGGCACATGACCGGGGACATCCTGCTCGACGGCGAGTCCATCAAGGACCTGCCGGTCGACGAGCGCGCCCGGCGCGGGATCACGCTCGCCTGGCAGGAGCCGGCGCGCTTCGAGGGCCTCAGGGTGGACAAGTTCATCCTCGCCGGCGCCAAGGACCGGAGTCCCGACACTGTCGGACGCGTCCTCGAGCGCGTCGGTCTCGATCCCGAGAAGTACGCGAAGCGCGCCGTGGACAAGACGCTCTCCGGCGGCGAGCGCAAGCGCATCGAGCTCGCCAGCATCCTCGCGATGGAGCCCCGGGTCGTGCTCATGGACGAGCCGGATTCGGGCATCGACGTGGAGGCGCTCACGCGCATCTTCGACGCTCTCGCCGACTTCAAGGAGCGCGGCGCCACGGTCATCATGATCACGCACAGCGAGGAGGTGCTGAAGCACGCCGAGCACGCCTTCCTCCTCTGCAACGGCCGCATCATCCGCAAGGG
>CAYTRM010000313.1:0-3496 GCA_964440225.1 uncultured Thermoleophilia bacterium
GATGGCGGCGAAGAGCTGGTCGGGCTCCGCGTCCTTGGCGACGTATCCGCGGGCGCCGGCGGAGATGGCGCTGAGCAGCGCATCCCGGTCCTCGCGCGCGCTCAGCATGACGACCTTGACGTCGTCGCCGCGCTCATTCAGGCGGCGCGCCACGTCGAGGCCGTTCATCCCCGGCATGGCGATGTCGAGAAGCAGGACGCAGCCGGGGTGCTCGGCGACGCGGGCGAGCGCCTCGTCGCCGGTCTGCGCCTCGGCGGCCACCTCGTAGCCTTCGGTCTCCAGGAGCTGCTTCAGCCCCTGGCGGAACAGCCCGTGGTCGTCCGCGATGATGACTCTTCCCTTATCACTCATTTCGCCCCCAGCAGCAGTGAGACGAGGTCGAGATAGTGGTCGACCTCGAACGGTTTTGGAAGGTACCAGGCGCGCCTCCCGCGCACCTCCGCCAGCGCAGGCCCGGCCGCCGGGTCGCCGCTGACCAGCAGGACGGGCGTGGCGGGAGCCAGGCGCGCCGCTATCTGGATGCCGTTCATGTCGGGCAGATGGTAGTCGAGGACGGCGCACCCCCAGCGTTCGGCCTCCAGTGACACATCCTTCCCCGAGACGACGGCGGTCACGCGCGCGCCGCACGCCTCGAGCGCGGAGGCGGTGGCGGCGCGGAGCGGCGCGTCGTCCTCGACGACGAGCACCTCCGCTCCGCGCAGCCGCTCGTGCAGGGGCAGCGGGAGCCTCACGGTGAAGACGGCGCCGCCACCGCGGCGGTCGCCCGAGACGATGCTGCCGCCCGCGTCCTCCACCAGCCGGCGGACGAGCCAGAGACCGAGGCCGGTGCCGCTCGACTTCGTCGTGAAGAAGGCCTCGAAGACGTCTCCGTCGGGCAACCCGGGGCCACGATCGGCGACCGTGACCGTCACCATGTCGGTGTCGCTGCGGACCGTGACCGCGACCGGCCCCTTCCCCGCCGTGACCTCGAGCGCGTTGACGATGAGGTTGCCGACCACGGAGCGCAGGTCGTTGACCGCGAGCGCCGCGCGTGGGTGGTCGCACGCGACCCGCAGCTTGAGATCGGCGCCCTCGTTACGGCGTCGCAGCCCGGTGACGACGTCGCGGACGACCGGCAGGACGGGCGTGAGCGTCATGCCGCCGCTGCGCGCGGCGTCGGGGTTGATCGAGTGCATGATCGCGCCGATGCGGTCGAGACAGACGCGCGTCTGATCCTTGATCACGTCCAGGTTCCGCGTGGCGGCCGGATCGTCCGCGAGCTCCCGCCTCAGCAGGTTCGCGTAGAGCTCGACGGCCGCCAGCGGCGACTTGAGCTCGTGAGCCATCGCGCCGGCGATGCGGCCGACCTCGGCGAAGCGCCGGGCCTCGGCCGCGCGGCGCTCTTCGGCCAGGGCGTCGGTGAGATCGGCGAAGAAGAGAGCGGTGGCGCCGCCACCGCCGAGGAGCGACACCGTGTACCCGAGAGTACGGGTGCCGACGGGCGTCTCGACGTCCATCTGGCGGCGCGTCGCCGCCCGGCCCGTGTGGCGAGCCTCGAGCAGGACGGCGGCCAGCGCCGCCAGCGCCGGCTCGGCCGAGTCGAGGTCCTCGAGCTCGCGCCCCAGGACCTCCTCCACCTCGACGCCGAGCACGCGCGCGGCGGCGGGATTGAAGACGCCGACGCGGCCGCTCTCGTCCACGGCGACGGCCGCGGTCTGAACGTGCAGCAGGACCGTGCCGGCTAGTTCGTCGATGATCGTCCCCTCGCTCGCCTCAGGCCGTACGCCCCGCGGCGCGCGTCACACGACGCCGCCCGCCGGGCCTCCCGACCATTGTCGACAGACAGACGCACGGCCTTTAGGGACGGCGGCGGAGAGGGACGCCGCCGTTCAGCTGCGGCGCCCGCCGAGCTCCTCGACCTCGGCGGTCTCGAGGAGCTTCTCCGCGGTCTCCGCGTCGAGGACCCCGGCGCCGAACCGCTGCGTGTTGGCGGCGCCGACGGCGAGCGCGTGCCTGAGGCACTCCGCGAGCTCCAGCTTGCGGAAGCGCGCGCTGATGAAGCCGGCGAGGAAGGCGTCGCCGGAGCCGACCGTGCTGATCACCGACTCGAGCGGGCTGATGGAGGCGCGGAAGACACGCTGCTTGCGCCCCAGCTGGAAGCGCGCCACGCACCCGTGGGGCGTCTTGACGACGACGTTGCGGGCGCCGAGGTCGGTGATCATCTCGGTTGCGTCGACGACGTCCTGATCCTCGTGGAACTCGTGGCCGACGAGGTCTTCGGCCTCGCGGAGGTTGGGCACGACCAGATTGGGACGGCCGCGCACTCCGAGGCGCAGAGGCTCGGCGGCGCTGTCGAGGACGACGAAGCAGCGGTGACGGCGGATGCGCTGCAGCACCGTCGCGTAGAAGTCCTCGGGCACCTTGCGCGGCAGCGACCCGGCGAGCACCACGAAGCGGGAGCCTTTGGCCAGGTACTCGATCTTGTCGAGCAGACCCGCCGTCTCCGGCTCGGTGACGATGGGGCCGTACTCGACGACCTCGGTCTGGGTCATGGTGGTGGGGTCGACGACCGCCGTGGAGGTACGGGACTCGCCGCCGATGTGGACGAAGTCGCTCAGGATGTTCTCGCGCTGCAGGCCCTCGACGATCTGCTGGCCGGCGCGCCCACCGACGAGGCCGGTGACGACCACGGGCTCGTCGAGCGCCTTGAGGGCCCGGGCCACGTTGACGCCCTTGCCGCCCGGGAGCGTGAGGCTCTCGCTGGCCCGATGACGGTACCCGGTCTGGAAGTTCGGCACGGTGAGCGTCTTGTCGACCGCGGCGTTCGGGGTGACGGTGATGATCACGAGCCCTCCTGTCGCCTGCGCACGGAGGCCGGCACCATGCCCGGCGCCGGCCTCGGCGAAGCTCAGTATACCACCGGCCCTCGCCTTGACAGTGCAGAGGCGCGGAGGTACGTTTCGGGAGCGTCACGTACGGCGCATTCCTCGTTAGGTGAGGCTCCGGCACACAAAAAGGCCGTTGCCCGGAAACGTCCAGAGACGCCAACGGGTAGAACAGGCACTACCGGCTCAAGGTCTTGCCCAAAACGGCTGAGGCTTCGTCCTCTACGGTGTGTTGTGCTAAAGCTGTGGACGAGTGAGGATCGCCCCTTCGGCTGCGCGCACGGAGCCTTCCGCGAGGGAGGCTTTTGTGTGCTCACGTTCGGCATGCAGCGCGAAGGAGGTGAGGCCCGTGTTCTACCTGAGCAAGCTGCTCGGCAGCCCGGTCAAGGACGTCGCCAACAAGTCCGCCGGCACGCTCCACGACCTGGTGGTGAGCACGAGACAGGCCTACCCCCGCGTGACCGCGGTCGGCGTCCGCCGGCGCGGGCGCACGCTGTACGCCCCCTGGGACGCCGTCTCCAGCTTCGAGGAGTCCGGCCTGCTGCTGCGCATCCCGGCGGCCGAGCTGGGCGAGCGTGAGCTGCAGCCGGACGAGCTCCCTCTCTCGGTCACCTTCCTCGACAAGCAGCTGG
>CAYTRM010000314.1:0-3490 GCA_964440225.1 uncultured Thermoleophilia bacterium
GCATCTCCAGCTCGATCTGGTGCACGCGCAGCTCGTGGACGATCGCGGCGGTATCCTCCGGGATGGGCGAGGCGGCGGCGGCGGCGGCGGCGGCGGCGGCGGCGGCGGCGGCGGAGAGCCCGTCGACGCGCGCCTCGGCCTCCCGGCGGAGCTCCTCCGCCTCGCTCCGCCGCGGCTCTTCAGGCGCGCGCGCCTCGCGCGCCTCGCGCGCCTCGTCGGGCGCGCCCGGCGCGGTCTTCTTCTTGCGCGGCTGTTCGTCGGCGGCCATCAGGCGCCCCCGCCCATATCGGTGACCGTGAGCAGGATGAGGCGCCGCTTCTCTGGAGTCTGGACGAGCTCGAGGGCGTTGAGTGTGAGCGTGCGCGGCCCCAGCGCCCCCGAGTCGAGGTTCAGCGCGAAGGCGCCGAGCTTCTGCCCCTTGGGCAGCAGCTTGAGCAACAGATCGGCAAGCTCCGGAACGAGCCAGGCGCCATCGTAGAGCTCACTCAGAGGGTGGCCGACGATGTCGTCCGGCGGCAGTTGGAAGGCCGCCAGGAACGCCTTGTTGGCGGTCACCACCTCGAGATCGCCGTCGAGCACGAGCTGTGGCTCGCGCATGGTGTCGAGGACGCTCTGCGCGAACTCGCCGGCCTCGGCGGCGGCGTTGGCCAGCTCGTCGAGCCGGGCCTGCAGCTGCCGCTGCTCGGTGACGTCGGCGAACGTGAGCACCGCGCCCTCGATCACGTTGTCTACAGTGCGGTACGGCTGCGCCCGCATCGCGTAGGCGCGCTCGTCGCTCGCCTGGACCAGCGTCTCCGTGCTCGCCAGGGTCTCGAGCACCTCCGTCGCGACGCCCACCACGTCGGTCTGGCCGGTGAGGCGGGGGCTGATATCGCTGAGCGGCCGGCCGATGTCGGTCGGGATGAGGCTGAGGATCGCCGTGACCAGGGGAGTGTAGCGCTTGATGCGGAGCTGCCGATCGACGAACAGCGTGCCGATGCCGGTGCCGGCGAGCATGTTGTTCATGTCGTTGTTGGCGCGCGAGAGCTCCTCGATCTTCTGCTGCAGCTCGCTGTTGACCGTCACCAGCTCCTCGTTGATCGACTGCAACTCCTCCCGGGAGGTCTCCAGCTCCTCGTTCGTCGACTGCAGCTCCTCGTTCGACGACTGCATCTCCTCGTTGGTCGACTTGAGCTCTTCATTCGAGGTCTCGAGCTCCTCCACGGTTGTACGCAGGTACTCCTCCTTGGCCGAGAGCTCGCGGTCCAGATCGGCGATGCGCTGCTCTCGGTCGGCGATGGGCTCCGCGGCGGTCACGTTCACGACGTCGTCGGTCGCGGGCACGTCCTCGAAGAGGACCAGCAGCACGCCCTTGGCGGCGTCCGGTCCGGTCATCGGCTCGATGGTCAGGTTGACGAGGGACGTGCCGCCGTTGGTCCGCACGCGCAGGCGCTCGTAGCGCACCGCCTCCTTCTGCGCCAGGACCCGGCGCACGCCGGCGGAGAGCTCGAGCCGCAGGCCCTCGCGGGCCATCTTGTGGATGCTGCCGCTGGGCTCGCCGGCCGGAGGCTCGAGGTAGCGGCCGGTGCGGCCGTGGATGTACAGCACGTCGCCGTCGGCGCTGATGACCGCGCACGCCGGCGCGTGCCGTTCGAGCAAGGCCTTCTCGGCCAGGTCGCGCACGCGGAGGCGCAGGGGCTGCTCGACAAGGGCGCCGCGCCGCCCGGCGACGGCCCCCGGCAGGTGCGGCGATGAGGCCAGCAGCCGCTCTCGCGGGGTGGCCGTGCCGCGGCGCTTGAACAGCTTCCACTTCTTGTCGACGGGATCGAAGAGGTCGGCGGCGTCGCCGACGGTCTCGGAGCTGCCGAGGAACAGGTAGCAGTCCGTGTTGAGCGCGTAGTGGAAGAGCGGCATGAGCCGCTGCTGCAGGTCGCCGTCCATGTAGATGAGCAGGTTGCGGCAGCTGATCAGGTCGACTCTCGAGAACGGCGGGTCCCTGGTGACGTCCTGCATTGCGAACACCAGGCAGTCGCGCACGGATTTGGCCACCCGGTAGGTGTCGCCGTCCTGCACGAAGAAGCGCGCGAGCCGCTCCGGCGACACGTCGGCGCCGATGCTGCCGGGGTACACGCCGGCGCGTGCGCGCTCGATCGCCTCGGCGTCGATGTCGGTGGCAAAGACCTGGACGGGCGCGTTGCGCTTGGTGGCGCTGGCCTGCTCCTGCACGAGCATGGCGATCGAGTAGGCTTCCTCACCCGTGGAGCAGCCCGGTACCCAGACGCGTACGGGGTCGCCGGGCCTGCGGGCGGCGACCAGCGGAGCGAGCGCCTCGGCCGCCAGCGCCTCGAAGGCCGGCGTGTCGCGAAAGAAGCTGGTGACGCCGATGAGCAGCTCGCGGAAGAGCGTCTCGGCCTCGAGCGCGTCGCGCCGCAGGAGAGCCAGGTAGTCCTCCATGCGCTCGATCCTGGTGACGGCCATGCGACGCTCCACGCGGCGGCGCAGGGTGTTGGTCTTGTAGTGTGTGAAGTCGTGTCCGCTGCGGTCGCGCAGCAGGTGCAGCACCTCGAGCAGTTGGTCGGGGCGCCCGGACGCCGCGGCGTGGGCGGGCCGCTGCTCGCGCCCGAAGGCGCGACTCAGGTAGCCAAGGAGCTGCTCGGGCATCTCGGCAGGGGAAAGCACGTAGTCGACGAGGCCGGTGCCGATGGCGCTGCGCGGCATGCCGTCGTAGCCGGCCGACTCGGGGCTCTGGGCGATGGCCATGCCGCCCTCGCCCTTGATGGCGCGCAGGCCGAGGGTGCCGTCGCTGCCGGTGCCCGAGAGCACGATGCACACGGCGCGCTCGTGCTGGTCGGCGGCCAGCGAGCGGAAGAAGTAGTCGATCGGCAGGCGCAGGCCGCGCGGCGCCTCAGGCTCCACGAGGACAAGGCGGCCGTCCACCAGCGCCATGTCCTTGTTGGGCGGCATGACGTACGCGCAACCGGGGAGCACCTCCATGCCGTCCTCGGCCCAGGCGACCTCGATCTGCGTGTACCTCTTGACCAGGTCGAGCAGCAGGCTCTTGTGGTCGGGGTCGAGGTGCTGGACGAGCACGAGCGCCATGCCGAGAGAGTCCCCTGCCGGCATGGCGGCGAGGAACTCCTCGATCGCCGCCAGGCCGCCGGCGGAGGCGCCGATGCCGACGACGGGGAAGTTCGGAGGCGTGGCCGCGCTCTTCGTGGCAGCCTTGGCTGCCCGCCTCGCGGCCGGCTCCGCGGCGGCCTTTCCGGCCGCAGGCTTTCGTGCGGGCGGCTTGCTCGCCGCCGGCTTGCGCTTGCTGGTCGTCATCCAGGCCCCCACCCCTCGCTATCTCCTGACCCACCGACTTGAGAATATACCCGCCTGCCGCCAGACTCGTCGGAGAAGCCGTTACGGCCCCTCGCGACGTGGATGACGACGCCGGCCAGATCGATGTCCTCGGCGTCGGGCATCGTCACGATCGTCGCTTCACCAAGGCCGACCAGGCACCGCGTGT
>CAYTRM010000315.1:0-3470 GCA_964440225.1 uncultured Thermoleophilia bacterium
ACGGCATCACTGGAGGGCGCCGGGTAACCGGGGTCGTCCCGATTCAATGTCCACCACCGGGCTCGTTTCTTCCATCCGTCAGCGATGTTAGCCTATGGCGGACGTGAAGGACTCCATCGTGACAAACCGTGTGAACACCTGATGGCCGCCGACCTCCCGGTAATAAGCCTCTTCTCCGGTGCCGGCTGTCTGGACCTCGCCGTCGACCGCTGTGCGGAACCCTTCGGCTCAAATGGAACGCGTGCGGAAGGGCCTTTCGTCGTGACCGTGGCGACGGACTACGACAAGCGCGCGCTCCGCTCCCTGCAGGCGAACTTCCCTGGCATTCCGACGATCTGCGGCGACATTCGCGACCTGTCCACGCGCGACCTTCTGGACAGGGCGGAGGTGGCCAAGGGTGAGGCTGAGATGGTGGTCGGTGGCCCCCCTTGTACGCCCTTCTCGAAGTCCGGCTTCTGGTTGGAGGAGAAGCGCAACAGCTCGGACCCGAACGCATCTCTCCTTGACGAGTACGCTCGCGTCGTCAGTGAAGCACAGCCGCGGGCGTTCATCCTCGAGAACGTACAGGGGCTCACCTATGCGACGCACAAGGCGCAGCTCACCAGGGTCCTGGAGCAATTGACACACGCTGGGTATCGACCTACGTACAAGGTGCTCATGGCGGCGGACTACGGCGATCCACAGCTGCGCCGCCGCGTGTTTGTGGTCGGCAGGAGGGATGGCGAGGAATTCCGTTTCCCCGAGCCGACGCACTCGGGGTGGAGCGAGCATACGCGCACCTTTGACCTGGCCAAGAAGCCCTACGTCACGGCGGGGAGCGCGATCGGGCCGTTGATGGCGGACCCGTCTGCGTCTGGTCAGGTCGTCGAGGGCACCTATGCTGACCTCCTGGCCGAAGTCCCGCCAGGCCAGAACTATCTCTGGCACACTGAGCGGTACGGTGGCCGCGATGTGTTCAAGTGGCGCAGTCGCTACTGGACGTTTCTTCTGCGCCTTGATCCCGGCCGGCCCTCCAGCACACTTCAGGCCCAGCCTGGTCCCTGGGTCGGACCGTTCCACTGGGAGAACGTTCGCAATGACGAGGGTATCCTGCGGGCGCGCCGGCTCAGCAAAGCCGAGCTTCTCAGACTCATGTCGCTTCCCGACGACTTCCTCGTCGAGGGAGATGGGGCGACGATCCGGCGCCAGCTTGGCAACGCAGTGCCGCTGGAGATGGGCAAGGCGGTCGTCAGGGCGCTCGCGGAGCAGCTCGGCGTGCTGAGTCCGCCTGCCGAGAGGCGAGACGACCGGGATCCAATCCTCGCCGCGGTCGCTCGCTCCAGCGCCTGATGGGTCTGACGATCAACAAGAAGCGGGCGCGCGGTCAGCTTGAGCAGTCAATCAAGCTCGCTCGATCAGGCGCCGCGCTGCCGGCGGTCTGGAGCGAGCGAACGCAGCGAGTTGCCCAGTTCGAGGATAAGACCTGCCTCGTGGTGCTAGGCACTGCGCTCTTGGCGACCGCGACCGACGACACGGTTGACGCTCTGACCCTTAAGGCTCGGGCGGGCAACAAGGCCTTCTCCGCCCGAGGCTTGGCTCATGAGGTGTTGGTGCCGGCGTCCATCGACCACGGCTTCGACCTTCGCACCACGGGTCGTGAGCCGCTGAACAACCAGCCCTTCTTCTACTCTGACCGAGTCGACGACATGCCGCGCGTCAAGCACCCGGACGAGATCAAGTACCTGGTCGAGTGCCTCGAGGCGGTTCACTACCTTCGCGAAGACGAGGCCGTGGAGGCGCTTGCCGCCTTCTTGCGGCAGCGCATTGCTGCGAAGGAACAGGAGATGCCTGTCGATCTGGGCCACACGAGTGCGGATCTCATGAGAATCAGGGATGCCTGCGACCACTTCCTGGAAAGCAGCGCCGAGAGCGGCAAGAGAGCGCAGGCTCTCGTGGCCGCAGCATTCGATCTCGTGTTCGACGATGTCCGGACTGCGAAGGTCTTTGACCCTTCCCGCAAGTTGCCTGGGGACGTGCAGGCATTTCACAAGTTGGAGCCGGTCGTCGCCGTCGAGGTCCGGGCAAAGCCGGTTACGTTTTCGGACGCAGTGCACTTCATCCGGTCCGCCTCCTCTGCTGGCTTTCCGCACGCCATGGTCGCTGGCTTCGCATCTGTCGACACAGAGGTGCAGTGCCTATCCCGCGAGGCCTGGGAAGAGACCGGCGTGTTCGTGACGGTGTACACGCAGTTCTCCGATATCCTGCTGGATTCTCTCGCCTGGAGCCGACGTCCGCTTCACCAGCTTCTTGCTGAGTTCCCCAGGGATGTGGTCGCTCGACTCACGCAGCTCGAGGTCAAGAGCAGTTCCATGGCTCTCTGGGGTGAGAGCGTCAGTTAGGTGATGGTGCTCGGTCGCTGACGCTGAATGGCGACGGCCGGGGTCTGTGCGCAGCGCTTGGAGGCGATCGCGAGCGGAGTCTCGCCCAGGGCGCTGTCCACGACGGATTCGACGATGTCAGGCTCGTTCTGCATGCGCCCGTGAGCATCACCGACCCGTCTCGTGACCGCGTCGTGACCGCCGTGAATCGGCCAACTCTCTGATTCGTGCGAGGGATGTGGCAGACTGCGCTTGCAGCGTCTGCGCAATGCCGGGGGTGCAGTGGATGGCAAGGGACTGGTCCGACTTCGAGGTTGAAGCCGTCGTTGGCGACTACTTCGGCATGTTGCTCAACGAGCTGCGCGGCGAGGGTTACAGCAAGGCGAGTCATCGCCATGCGCTGATGAAGCTCCTCGATGATCGATCAGATGGATCTGTCGAGTTCAAGCACCAGAACATCAGCGCTGTGCTCATCGAGCTGGGCTACCCTTACATCGAGGGCTATAAGCCAAGGTGGAACTTCCAGCAGTTGCTCGCTGATGCCGTCAGGGCTCGGATCACCAATAACCGCGAGATTGAGCCCGCCGTCGCCGCGACGGTAGAGGCGGAAGCAGAGGCGGTCTCGGTCGACATCATCCTGGCGCGTCTCGCACCGCCTCCCGTGCCGTCCGCCCCCGACGGTCAGCGCGCCACCGCGGCTCCAGGCCACAGGTCGGCCGTTCGGGCGAACATCAACTACCTCGAGCGCGAGGCGCGGAACCGCTCGCTGGGCCGATTGGGCGAGGAGTTCGCCTTGGCATTCGAGAAGGCGCGTCTCGAGTCTGCAGGCTGTCTCAGGCTCGCGCGCCAGATTGAGCATGTCTCAGTGACGCAGGGAGATGGGCTGGGTTTCGACATTCTCTCGTTCGAGCCCAGCGGGGAAGACCGGCTGATTGAAGTTAAGACCACCGGCTTCGGCAAGGAGACGCCGTTCTTCGTGAGCCGGAACGAGCTGGGCGTCTCAGAAGTCAAGCAGGCGGCGTACCACCTGTATCGGGTCTTCACGTATCGTACGAACCCGCGCCTGTATGTGCTGAACGGCAACTTGAATCACGCATGTAGGTTGTCGCCGAC
>CAYTRM010000316.1:0-3466 GCA_964440225.1 uncultured Thermoleophilia bacterium
CTTCGGCAGCAAGATGGTCGTCACCGGTGACGTGACGCAGATCGACCTGCCGCACAGCCGCACCTCCGGGCTGGTGACCGTCGCCGACGTGCTCGACGACGTCGACGACATCGGCATCGTGCAGTTCGACGGGCACGACGTCGTCCGGCACAAGCTCGTGCAGCGCATCGTGAACGCGTACAAGGAGCACGACGACAGGACGGGCGCGGCGCGCTCCCGGCGTCACGGCGCCGGCCACCGCGACGGGGAGGGTGAGGGATGAACCTGATCGAGGTCGTCAACAGGACGCGCGTGGCCGTCGACGAGGACGCCGCGGCGATCCTCGTGGCCGCCGTGCTGGCCGCCGAGGGCGTGCACGGCGCCGAACTCGCCGTGGAGTTCGTCGGCGAGCGTCGCATCCGCGCCCTCAATCGCGAGCATCGCGGCAGGGACGAGGTCACCGACGTGCTCTCGTTCCCGCTCGAGGACGCTCCTGACCCCTCGGCGGGGACGGACGCCGGGGCGGCCGCGCCTGCGGCGGAGGCCGGCGTCGCCGGCGTCGCCGGTGGAGCGGCGGCCGCCGCTGACGGGCCGCCGCGCCTGCTCGGCGACATCGTGATCTGCGCGCGCCAGGCCCTTCGCCAGGCGCGCGCCGACGACCTGCCGCCCGCTCTGGAGCTGGCCGTTCTTCTCGCCCACGGCACGCTGCACCTCCTGGGGTACGACCACGAGGTCGACGCCGGGCAGATGGCGCTTCGCCAGGCGGAGGTGCTCGAACAGGTCGAGTGGGAGGGGCTCGTTGTCGCGCCGCGGTAGCCTGCTCAGCAGCTTCAACTACGCGTTCGACGGTATCGTCCACGCGCTGCGCTTCGAGCGCAACATGTGGATCCACTTCGCGATCGCGGCGCTGGTGCTGCTCGCCAGCCTGTTCTTCGCGCTCACCCGCCTCGAGGTGATCGCGCTGTTCGTGGCCATCTCGTTCGTGCTCATCACCGAGATGTTCAACACCGCGATCGAGCACGTCGTCGATCTCGTCACCGACCAGGACGATCCGCGCGCCAAGGTCGCCAAGGACGTGGCCGCCGGCGCGGTGCTCATCGCCGCGGTGAACGCCGTGGTCGTCGCCTACCTGGTCTTCTACGCCAAGATCACGAGCGTCCCGTACACGATCCTCAGCAAGCTGCGCGGCTCGCCGATCGACATCACGGTGATCGCTCTCTTCATCGTCGTGCTCGCCGCCATCGCCCTGAAGGCTCTCACCCATCGAGGGACCGCGTTTCGCGGGGGGCTGCCCTCCGTGCACGCCGCGCTCGCCTTTGCCGCCTGGGTCGCGGTGACCTTCGTCGCCGCGAGCACGACCTTCGCCCTGCCCATCTCGGCGATCACACTGTTCCTCGCGATGCTGGTCGCCCAGAGCCGTGTCCAGTCCGGCATCCACAGCCTGCTCGAGGTGGCGGTGGGGGCGGCGCTCGGCATCGCCATCACCGCCCTGCTCTTCAGGATCTGGTATCCGATATGAGCCGCGCTCCCGAACTGTCCGAGCGGATCCTCTTCCAGGAGGCCTTTTCCATGGCCGAGCGGGCGTACGCGCCCTACTCCGGGTTCGCGGTGGGAGCCGTGGTCGTGGGGCCGTCCGGCCGCAGCCACCACGGCGTCAACGTCGAGAACGCCTCGTACCCGGTGGGTCTCTGCGCGGAGCGGGCCGCTCTCGCCGCCATGGTCGCCTTCGGCGAGCGCGAGCTGCGCTACGTGGCGGTCGCGGCGGCCGACGGCTCCGACTGCCTGCCGTGCGGCATGTGCCTGCAGGCGCTCGCGGAGTTCGGCGATGCGGAGGTCGTGGCCAAGACGGGCGGCGACGTTCGCGTCGTGCGCCTCCGCGACCTTCTGACCGCTCCATTCCAGGGACACGGGGAGGCCGCCGATGGCTGACGACTTCCACAGCGGGTTCATCGCCGTCTTCGGCCGCCCCAACGTCGGCAAGTCCACGCTGGTCAACGCGCTCGTCGGGCGCAAGGTCAGCATCGTCAGCGATCACCCGCAGACCACGCGGCGGCGCATCACCGGCGTGGTCACGCTCGAGGGCTGCCAGCTCGTGCTCCTCGACCTGCCCGGCTTTCAGAAGCCCTTCGACTCGCTGACGCGCCGCATGCAGAAGACGGTCGACGACGCCCTGGGCGAGGTCGACGCGGCGCTCGTCCTGCTCAACGCCACCGAGGAGTTCGGCGCCGGCGACCGCTACATCATCCAGTCGGTCGCCGCCGCCGGCGTGCCCGCCGTGTTCGTCCTCAACAAGATCGACCTCGTGGACGGCCCGCGACTGGGCGCGCGCCTCGACGAGGCGCGCGCTCTCTCGGGAGGCCGCGAAGTCCTCGCCGTCTCGGCGCTCCGCTGCGACGGGCTCGCCGACGTGCTGGCGCGGCTCACGGCGGCCATGCCACCCGGCCCCGTGTACTTCCCCGACGGGCAACGGAGCGACCAGCCGCTGGAACTCCTCGTCGCCGAGCTCATCCGCGAACAGGCCCTGCGGCTCACCCGCGACGAGGTGCCGCACGCCATCGCCGCCGAGGTCGTCTCGGTCACGGAACGCAGCGACCGTCCGCTCGTCGAGATCGAGGCGAACCTCATCGTCGAGACGGAGTCGCAGAAGGCGATCGTGGTCGGCAAGGGAGGGCGCGTGGTCAAGGCCGTCGGCAGCGGCGCGCGCCACGAGATCGAGGCGGTCCTCGGCGTCCAGGTGTTCCTCGATCTGCGCGTCAAGGTGCGCAAGCGCTGGCGACGCGACGAGCGCTACATCGAGCGCCTGCTCTGACGAAGCCGGCGGACGGGAGGCGGGACCCCGTTTTGCTATACTCGGCGGCGCTCCGCCGTTCCGTTGTCCGTCGCCCGGAGGCCGAGGCGTGCTCCCCGAAGAACTCGCCAAGACGATCGATCACACGCTGCTGCGCGCCGATGGGACGAGCGCCGACGTCGAGCGTCTCTGCGCCGAGGCGGCGGAGCATCACTTCGCCGCCGTGTGCGTGTTCCCGCACTTCGTCCCGCTGGCCGCCGGCCTTCTGCGGGGCGTCGACGTCAAGGTGTGCTCGGTGGTCTCGTTCCCGTTCGGGGCCGACCTGCCCCGCGTCAAGGCGGTGGCGGCGGTCGAGGCGCTCTCCAACGGCTCCGACGAGGTCGACGTGGTCATCAACATTCCGGCGTTCCTCTCGGGCGAGTTCGGGCTCGTCCGCGACGAGCTCGCCGGTGTGGTGCGCGCCGTCCGCGTGCGCGGCGTCAACAGCGGTCGCGGCCAGGTCATCGTGAAGGCGATCATCGAGACCTGCTATCTCTCGGACAAGATGAAGCGCCTGGCGTGCCTCATCTGCGCGGACGCGGGTGTCGATTTCGTCAAGACGTCCACCGGCCTCGGCCCTCACGGCGCCACCGTCGCCGACGTCGAACTGCTGCGGGACTGCCTCGACGAGCACATCGGCGTCAAGGCGTCGGGCGGCAT
>CAYTRM010000317.1:0-3465 GCA_964440225.1 uncultured Thermoleophilia bacterium
GTAGTCCACGAGCATGGTCTTGCGTGACTTGTCACCCTCCGACATGGCGCGGATCTGCGGCAGCGACATGTGCGACTCGTCGATGAAGCAGAGGAAGTCGTCGGGGAAGTAGTCGAGCAGGCAGTTCGGCGTGGCGCCCGGCTCTTTGCCCAGCAGGATGCGCGAGTAGTTCTCGATGCCGCTGCAGTACCCCATCTCCCGGAGCATCTCCATGTCGTAGAGGGTACGCTGCCGCAGGCGATGCGCCTCGAGGATCTTGCCGTTCGCCTCGAACCAGGCGCAGCGCTCGTCGAGCTCGCGCTTGATCGCCACGAGCGAGCGCTCGACGGCCGGGTCGTTGGTGACGAAGTGCGTCGCGGGATAGATCGCGGCGTGCGCCGGCTTGTCGAGCACCTCGCCGCCCACCGGGTCGAAGCTGACGATCTGCTCGACCTCGTCACCCCAGAGCTGCACGCGAATGGCCGTGTCCTGGCTGGCCGGCCAGATCTCGACCGAGTCGCCGCGCACGCGGAACTTGCCGCGCGCCGGCTCGAAGTCGTTGCGCGCGTACTGGATGTCGACCAGCTTGCGCAGCATCTCGTCGCGGTCGACGGTGTCGCCGACGCTGACCAGCACCATCTTGTCCAGGTAGTCCTCAGGCGACCCGAGGCCGTAGATGCAGCTGACGCTGGCGACGATGACGACGTCGCGACGGAGGAACAGCGAGGTGGTCGCGGCGTGCCGCAGCCGGTCGATCTCGTCGTTGATCGACGAGTCCTTCTCGATGTACAGGTCCTGCGCCGGAACGTACGCCTCAGGCTGGTAGTAGTCGTAGTAGCTGACGAAGTACTCGACCGCATTGTCCGGGAGGAACTCGCGGAACTCGTTGCAGAGCTGCGCCGCGAGCGTCTTGTTGTGGGCGATGACGAGCGTGGGCTTCTGGACCTGCCGGATGACGTTCGCCATCGTGAACGTCTTGCCGGAGCCGGTGACGCCGAGCAGCGTCTGGTAGCGGTCGCCGCGCAGGACGCCCTCCGACAGCGTGGCGACCGCCTCCGGCTGATCGCCGGTGAGGTCGTACGCGGACTGGATGCGGAACTCCGTCATCTGCGTCCGACTCTACCAACACGAACGTGCGTTCGCAAGCGTGGCGGACGGCGCACGCGGCGCGCCGTCACCCCGGCGACGACGTCCGGCGCAGGTCGTCGCCGTAGGTCTGCCGGTACATCCGGCGCAACTCGAGCACCTGTCGCACGTAGGCGCGGGTCTCCGCGTACGGTATCTCGGCGACACGGAAGCCGTGGCCCTCGGCCGCCGCGGCGGCGGTCCACTCGCCCACCGCGCCGATGCCGGCGTTGTACGAAGCGACGGCGGCGCGCACGTCGCCGTCGAAGACGTCCAGCGCGCGGCGAAGGTAGTAGGAGCCGTACCGGATGTTGACCGCCGGGTCCTCGAGGTCCGCGGGAGTGAAGCCCACCCCGCCGGTCTCGGCGGCGATCTGCTCACCCGTCTCGGGCAGCACCTGCATGAGGCCGACGGCGCCCTGCGAGGAGCGGGCGTACTCGTCGAACCGGCTCTCCACGTAGATGACCGCCGCCACCAGGGCCGGATCGATGCCGTTGCGGCGCGCGGCGGTACGGATCACCCCGGCGTGCTCCAGCGGATAGACGGTGCGCGAGTACCAGGACGGCGCGGAGGCCGGACTGAGCAGTGAGCCCGCGTTCCGGACGACGAGCCAGCCGCCGGCGATCAGAGCCACGACGAGCGCGGCGAGGAGGACCCGCTTCACGGTGACGACTCGCCGGCGCCGCCCCCCGCGGCGGGGTCGGGCGCGGCGAGGATGGCCGCGACGGCCTGTCCCACGAACTCCTTGAGCTCCTTGCGCCCGCCGACGTTGCCGAACACGAAATCGCTGCGCGCCGCCTTCTCCTCCTCCGGCAACTGCTGGGCAAGGCGCCGGCTGAACTGACTGTCGGTGAGCTTGGCGGTCAGGCGGCGGCGGCGCACGTCCTCCGGCGCCGTGATCAGCATCGTGTAGTCGAACGCGTCGGCGTACTGCGTCTCGAAGAGCAGCGGCACCTCGACGGCCACGAGGGCGGGCCGGCGCCGGGCCGACTGCTGCGCGTCCGCCCACGTCGCCACCGCGGCGCGCACGTGCGGGTGCAGGAGGTCCTCGAGCCAGCGCAGTTCGTCGTCGTCGGCGAAGACGACGGCCGCCAGCGCCGGCCGGTTCACCGCCCCGGACGCGTCGACGACGGAGTCGCCGAAGTGCTCGCGTATGCGCTCCACGACCTCGCCGCCGGAGTACAGGTCGTGCACGATGTCGTCGCTGGAGATCACGGCGGCGCCCAGCTCCTGCAGGTATGCGAGAGCTGTGGACTTGCCGGAGCCGATACCTCCGGTCAAACCGAGGCTGGGCAGGTGACGTCGTGCGCGGGTCATGACTGGAGCCGGAACGGCAGGCGCGGGCGGCGTCGGCCGCCGCCCGCGCCGCGCTTCGGTCAGGCCTCCGTCTTCTCCTCAGCGGCCTCTTCAGCCTCGTCGGCGGCGCTTCCCGCCGGGAAGACGTCGTCGCTCAGGCCCAGCTCGGGCTCGGGCGCGGGCTCCTCGGCCACTTCGGCGGCCTCGGGCTCGGCGTCGGCCTCAGGCGTGACCTCGGCGGTCTCGTCTGCAGCCTCGGGCGCCTCGGTGACCTCGGCTTCCGCTTCGGTCTCCTCAGCCTCCTCGGCCTCATCGGACGCTTCCGGTTCGGGCGGAGCCATGGGACGCATGGGACGGACGTTGTCGCCGTCGACCCGCTTGATGCTCAGGCTGAGGCGGCGACGCTCGGAGTCGACCTCGATGATCTTGACCTGGACCGTCTGGCTGACCGAGACGACCTCGTCCGGACGCTCGACGTGACGGTTCGCCAGCTCGCTGATGTGCACCAGACCCTCGATGCCGGCGTAGATCTCGACGAAGGCGCCGAAGGCGACGATCTTGGTGACCCGGCCCTCGACGACGTCGCCGACCTTGTGCTGGGCGACGATCTTCTGCCAGGGGTCTTCCTGGGTCTGCTTGAGGCCGAGGCTGATGCGCTGGCGGTCGCGGTCGATGTCGAGGACCTTGACCTTGACCTTCTGGTTGACCTGGAGAACCTCGGACGGGTGGTTGATGTGCGTCCAGCTGAGCTCGCTGATGTGGATGAGGCCGTCGATGCCGTCGAGGTCGACGAAGGCGCCGAAGTCGACGATGTTGCTGATCGTGCCCTCGACGATGTCGCCCACGTTGAGCGTGTCGATGATCTGCTGCCGGATCTCCTTGCGCTCCTCTTCGAGGACGGCGCGGCGGCTCAGCACGACGTTGTTGCGATTGCGGTTCATCTCGATGACGCGGCAGTTGAGCTCCTGGCCCACGTACTCCTGGAGGTCCTGCACGCGGCGGATGTCGACCAGGGAGGCGGGCAGGAAGCCGCGCACGCCGAGGTCGAGGATGAGCCCGCCCTTG
>CAYTRM010000318.1:0-3456 GCA_964440225.1 uncultured Thermoleophilia bacterium
GGCCGTCTCCCGCGCGCTGCACGCGGTGATGCGGCTCGGCGAGTCGCCCGACGGGTGCTTCGACCTGCCGATAGGCATGGCCGACCAGCGCTGCGAGGTGTGTGACGCGGCGCGAATGGCCGCGTGCCCGATGCCGCACTGCCGTTGGCGCCGGGAGCACGCGGCCGCCTGAAAGGCCGGCGGCGATGACACGGCGGGCGAAGCCGAAGGCCCCGCCCGCCGTGTCATCTACTGGTATTCCTCACCCGCTTCTAGTGACTACGCCCGATACGCTTCAGCGCGTGCGCAGGGGATAGTACATATAGCGAGCGCGTATTGCGCTCGCGCTAACGGAGAAAGGGGCCGTCATGGGTGCTCTTGAGTTGCTGGCCTGGGGAGCGGTCGCACTCTGGGTCCACATGGGAGGCTGGGAGCTGCTGGCTTGGGGCGCCGTCGCACTGGTGACCGCGTTCCGCATCGCGCTGGTGATCGGGGCCGTCGCCCTGGTGGTCGCGATCGTGCGCGGCCTGCGCACAGCGCCGAGTGTGCCGACCACAGACTGAGAGCTGAAGCGCGCCGTCCGAGCGGGGTCGTGAGCGAGGCTCCGACGGCGCGCTTCAGCGTACCCTGAGGGCGGTCGTCACCGGGGCGACCTGCGGGTTTCCGCCTCGATCCCGGGCCGTGAACGTGAGCGTGTAGGCGCCACGGCGTGGCGGTTTCCACACCCACACCCTGCGTACCCCCTGCTTCACCCAGCCGCACGACACGGTCGCGACGGCCCGTCCGCGACGATCGACCACCGCCACAGTGACCCTCACCTTGGGACTGAACGCGTCGTAGACACGGTAGGAGACCCTCGCTCTGCCGCCCGAGGCGGCGCCCGCGGACGCCGGCGCGGCGATCCGAGGCCGCGTCAGGTCGACGGTGACCGCCTCGGCGACCGTCGACGTGCCGACCGCCCCGTCCGCGGTGACGACCAGGCGGTACGCCCCGCTGGTCGCCGAACCCCCGTCGTCCAGCGCTCCGTCCCATACCACCCCACCGCTGCCCGCCGGCAAGGCGCCGACAGGCAGGGTCGCGACGCGGCGACCCGCGCGGACGACCGACCCGGTCACCTGAGCCGGGTGAGCCAGCCTGTAGCCGAGCGTCACCGTGTCGTGCCTGCCGTCGCCGTTCGGTGAGAACGTGTCGCGAGAAAGCGAGACGAATCGCAGCGTGCGATCCACTACCACCTCGCGTCGCAGCGTCGTCGTGTTGCGAGCTGCATCCCGCACCTCGAGTGCGAGCGTCGCGGAGCCCTCGGGGGCCGCGACCAGAGCGCCCCCGTCGCTGATCCGGCCGTCCCAGGTCACGCGCTGGGCGCGCGCGCTCACCGACTGCCACGACGTGAGCCGGCATAGCACGGCGCCCGAGGCCGACACCACGGAGACACGCGCCGCCGCGCTCTCGGACGGCTCGAACCTCAGGGTCGTGCGATCGGTGTGACCATCGTTGTTGGGACTGAAGGGATCGGGCGAGACTCTGACGCTCTCGACGGCGGGCGGCTGCGTATCCAGGCGCACGACGCCGGTAGCCGGTCGTGCGGTACCGCTGGCGCCGGTCGCCGTGGCCACTACCGTGTACCGGCCGTCCGGAAGACGTCGACCTCCGGCATCCCTGCCGTCCCAGACGACGTCGGCGAGGGTCCCGTCGCCGGCGACGCGCCACACCGTCCCTCCGCCGGCGTCGCGGACCTCCAGCCGCCACGACGCCGTCCGCGACACCGTGAAGCCCAGCGACGTGCGCTCGAGCACGCCGTCGCCGTCGGGGCTGATGGCCGGATGCTCGATGACGAACCCGTAGATCTTCGGGTGACCCTTGCGGCCGACGACCGCACGGATGGTGGGCAGCATCGCCTGGAACCTGTTGCCGGGGCAATCCGTGTAGTTGGCGTCACGATGCCCGGCGATGGCCGGGAGCTTCACTCGCTGACCCGCCTTGTACTTCTCGCGCGCTCCACAGACCAGAGTCGCGGTGCCACGCGGGTCGACGTGATGCACGTCCAGCTTCCACTCGAGGAGACGTTCGAGAGACGTCACCGCCGCCGACGACGGCGTGACGGAGGAGTACGTGCCGATGACGGAGATCCCGGTGCTGCCCGTGTTGTAGCCCAGCGTATGGGCGCCGATGACGCCTCTCGCGACACCGCCACGCCGTCCCTCGTAGATGACCCCGTACCGGTCGACGAGGAAGTTGTAGGCGACGTCGCTCCAGTGCAGCGCGCGCGTGTGGTAGTGATACACGCCGCGCACGATCGCCGGCGCCTGGGAGGCGCTGTAGCTGTTGCCGCTCGCCGTGTGGTGGATGAAGGCCATCTTGACGGGCGCGTAGGAGGGCGAGCCTCTGCGCCACGACTCGTTGGCGCCCCACTTGGCGCGGCTGACGATGCGCGGCTTTGTGGTCATGGCGCCGGCCGGCGAAGCAGGATCAATGCCGGCGACGGCGGCGGCGGCCCGCCTCAGCACGCCGAGGACGACGGCGGCCCGGTCCGCATCCTCGGTGCTGTTGATGGCGACCACTTCGACGTCTCGGAGGCTGACCGGCGCGCCCCGCCCGCCGGTCGCGGCGATCTCGACGAACCGGCCGGCTCCGGTCCAGATGGGCTCGGTGAAGGCTTGCTGGACCCCGCCCTGCTCGGCCGCGCGTTCGAGCGCCACCGAGTACCAGCGGCTCCACTCGCGCCCGTCCTCGCTCGTGCGGAGGTAGACGGTCACGGCGCCGCGTCGGCCGGGAGGACGACACGTGACGCCGAGCATGGTGAAGCGCATCCCGGCGTCGAGCCGGGATGAAGCGGCCCCCTCGGAGGGGGCGAGCGTCCGCGTCGTCGCGCCGGCCTCGACCGCCGGCGCGCCTCCGCCGGTCTCCTCGCGCGGCCCGGCGGCGACGACCAGAGGAGTCGGCACACCAAGAGACGCGGAGCGGACGGGAGGCGTGCCGACCCAAGCGGCGGCGGCGGCGCTGACGCGGGGCGCCGCCCAGACGGCTACGAGCGCCGCCATCACAACCAGCATGCCGACGGCCGCACCACGCGCGGCCCGGCTGTGAGGATGAATCCGCGCCATCCCACTCCCCCCAGACTACAGCGACATCAGGGTACCACGGCTCGCGCGAGGGTCGGCGCTCCCACCACGAGCCTGCGGGCGGCGGGGCGCCGTCATGCGCCCCGCCGCCCGCAGGTCTCGCGGTCTGGCGGAGAGGATCAGGTCACGGGCGCCGGCTCGTCGGCGGACGCGTCGGGAATCTCTTCCGCCGGCTTCTGCGCGGCCATGCAACTCCAGACCGGCGTGTACAGCTGCTCGACCTCCGAAGCGTAGACGTCGAGCTCCGCCTGCAGATCGGTGATCATGACGTCGCCGCCCTCGTGGGTCGGCCGCGCCCCGGTCGCCGCCATGATCTCGCGCGACTGGCATGGATTGTCGATCCACATGCAGGGCATGA
>CAYTRM010000319.1:0-3455 GCA_964440225.1 uncultured Thermoleophilia bacterium
TCGCCACCGACGCCCCCGAGACCGCCGAGGCCGAGCGCACGCTCGACACCTACGTGGCGGACTACGACCTGCGCAGCCTGGGCAAGCTGTCTCCCGTCAAGAACCAAGGCAGCTTCGGCACCTGCTGGGCCTTCGCCACCTACGGATCCATGGAGTCGAGCCTGCTTCCAGGCGAGCTCGCCGACTTCTCCGAGGACAACCTGGTGCTGCAGAGCGGCTTCGACACCGGCGCCACGGCGACGGAGAAGTACAGCCTCGGCGGCCACATCTGGTTCTCCACCGCCTACCTCACCCGCTGGGGCGGCCCGGTGTGGGAGTCGGAGGACGCCTACGGCGACGGCGTGACGCCGGGCGGTCTCTCGGCGCGCAAGCACGTGCAGGACATCTCGTGGTTCGCGCCGCGCGCCTCGGACACCGACAACGACCGCATCAAGTACGCCGTCTCCACCCACGGCGCCGCCTACGTCTCGATGTCGTGGCAGGGCAGCTCGAGCGGCTCCTCTTACTACAACGCGACGACGCACGCCTACTACTACGACGGCGCGCTCGGCTCCAACCACGCCGTGCTGGTCGTCGGCTGGGACGACGACTACCCGGCGAGCAACTTCGCCACCACGCCGGATGGCGACGGCGCCTTCATCGTCAGGAACAGCTGGGGCACGAGCTTCGGCGAGAGCGGGTTCTTCTACGTCTCCTACTACGACGAGAAGTTCGCGCGCACCAGCTACACCGCGACGTTCGAGGGCGCCGAGTCGATGACCAACTACGACACCATCTACCAGCACGACCCGCTCGGAAGCGTGGGCTCCCTCGGGATCGGCACGCCGACCTTCTGGGGCGCCAACCGGTTCACTGCCAGCGCGACCTCGACCCTGAACGGGGTCGGCTTCTACGCCGAGGCGCCGGACACGGCCTACGAGGTCTGGGAGGGTCCGGAGCTCGATGAGATGACGAAGATCGCCGCCGGCACGCTGCCGCAGATGGGCTTCCACACCGTGACGCTGGGCGACGGGCCCGCCCTGACGAGCGGCGTCGACTTCGTGGTCGCGGTGAAGCTGACCACGCCGGGCTACGGCTCCCCTCTAGCGATCGAGTACCCCCTCGCCCACTACTCGAGCGCCGCCTCGGCCTCGACCGGCGAGAGCTACGTCAGCTGGAACGGCACGACCTGGGACGACCTGACCGAGTGGGAGCCCGACGCGAACGCCTGCATCAAGGCCTACGCGACGACCGTCATCGACACGACGCCTCCGGTCACCACCGACGATCACACCACCGCATCGCTCGTCGCCCCGGCGACGATCACGCTGACGCCCACCGACGCCGGCTCGGGCATGGTCGGCGGCGCGGCGAAGACCGAGTACAAGGTCGACGATTCGGCCTCCTACACGGTGGGCACCAGTGTCGTCCTCGGCACCGGCACGCACACGGTCGCCTACCGCTCCACCGACGCCGGCGGTAACCTGGAGACGCCGGACGGGAGCTTCACGGTCACCGTGGCCGATCCGCCGCCGCTGGTCAGCGGCAGCAGCTACCCCTTCGCCCTCGACGCCGTCAGCGGCTGGCACAACTCCGCGCAGCTTGTGACCGTCACCGCCTCCGGCGGTGAGGGCACGGACCGCACCATCCACTACAGCAGCGACGGCGGCGACAACTGGACGGCCGTGCCGGGCGACAGCGCGATGGCAGACGTGGCCGGCGAGGGATCGCACCGCTTCCAGTTCTACGCCGCCGACTCCCTGGCCATCGGGTCCGTCCGAAACGCCGGGTACGTCAACATCGACTCGCGGCGCCCGTGGACCAGAGCCTACGCCGCCGGCGTCAAGAGGGGCGGGAGAGTCGCGCTCCGGTTCCGCGTCAACGATGCGGCGCCCGGCTGCGGCAAGGCCGTCGTGAAGATCCAGATAAGGAAGCGGGGGAGGCTGGTGCGAACCGTTCGCGCCGGCACCAAGGCGACGAACCTCCTCCGGAGCTACCGCTACCGGGCGAAGCTCCCGAGGGGCACGTACAGCTTCCGGGTGATCGCCACGGACATCGCCGGCAACAAAGCGTACCGCTACGGGTCGGCGAAGCTGGTCATCAGGTAGGGCGAGCGGGGGGCGCGGGCCGGCCTCCCGCCGGTGCGAACGAGTCGTCGGCTGAGGTAGTCTGCACGGTGACCGCGCCCGAAAGGAGCCCTGCCCGTGCCCGACGAGATCGCCATCGACCAGTTGGACCCCGCCGACATCGAGGATGTGGCGTACCTGTGGAAGGCGCTGCTGGACCACGTGGCGGCGCTGCCCGACTCGATCGTGCCGGTGCGCCCGTCGGACGAGTCGTGGGCGCTCGAACGCGCCGAGATGCTCCCGGCGCTCGAGAGCGGCGGCGCCTTCGCGCTCATCGCCCGGCGCGGAGGCCTTGCCGTCGGGTACCTCTTCGTGCGCATCGAGGGAGCGGACCCCGTCTGGTACACCGGCGACACGCACGCCGAGCTCGCCCACCTCTGCGTCGCCGAGGGCGAGCGCGGCAACGGAGTGGGTTCCGCGCTCATGGACGCCATGGACGCCGAGCTGGAGCGCCGCGGCGTCGAAGACGTGGAGATCGGGGTCGACACCGGCAACGACGTCGCCGTGAGTCTCTACGAGGGTCGCGGCTACCTGCCCGACTTCAGGCTCTTCTACGGCTCCCCGGGCAGAAAGCCCTGGGCCTGCCTGCGGAGGGAGGCCGAGGACAAGGCGGCCGGGCGCGGCCGCTTCGCGCCGCCCGGCCGGGACGATGGCTGAGGCCGGGCGCGCGGACCACGTCACGCCCGGCCCGCCGGTCGTCGAGCGGCTCGACCCGGCGCGGCTGGACGAGCTCGAGCCGCTCTGGGGGGCGCTGCTCGCCCACCACGCCGACGTGTGGAGCGTCCTGCCGGCGCGCAGCCTCACGGAGTCCTGGCCGCGCCGGCGCCGTCAGTACGAGGAGTGGCTGCGCTCGCCGGGCTCGTTCATCCTCGTGACCCGCCTTGGACGACCGCCTCATCGGCTACGCCATGGTCTCGGTCTGGGAGGGCGGGCTCTCCTCCTTCCGCTCCGGCGAGAGGATGGCCGAGCTCGAGACCCTCGTCGTGCTGCCCGACGCCCGCGACGCCGGCGTCGGGAGCCGCCTGTTCGACGAGGTCGTCGCCGAGCTGGGGCGACTGCACGTGGACGACATCCTCGTGAGCAGCGTCGCCGGGAACGAAGGCGCGTGGCGCTTCTACGAGCGGCGCGGCTTCAAGCCGTTCGTCGACCAGTTGTACGCGCGGCGCACAGACGCGCTCCCGCCACAGACGAAGGAGGAGGCATGACGGAGGCCCGGTACGTCAGCGTCATCGGCGCCAGCCGGGCGACGCCGGAGCTGGCCGCGAAGGCCGAGGAGCTCGGAGAGCTCCTCGCGGCGCGCGGCCTCGTCGTCGTCTGCGGCGGCCGCGACGGCGTGATGGCCGCCGTCGC
>CAYTRM010000320.1:0-3433 GCA_964440225.1 uncultured Thermoleophilia bacterium
AAGTCGCGGCTGTCGCGCAGGATGTCGATGACGGTCTGCTTGCGCTGGCTCATGTTGGTCGACTCGATGTAGGTGACGGAAACGGGCGATTCCATAGGGCTCTCCTTGAGGGACATAGAAGCGACGTCCGGAGGCTAGCCCGTAGGAACCGTTGGTGAATCATACCCAGGTCGTATTTGTCGTCCCGCCGCGCCGGGGACTACGCACGCCCGCGGCCGGCCTCAGGCCGAGCGGCCGATGAGGCCGATCGCTCGGTGGTACTCGAGGACGGCGCCGACCCGCGTGGTCTGGCCGAGCTTGCGGAGGATCCGGGTGATGTGCGTCTTGACGGTCGGCAGCGCCAGGAAGAGATCCTGCGCGATCTCCGCGTTCGTCCTGTCCTCCGCTATGAGCTCGAGGACCTGGCGCTCGCGCCGCGTGAGTTCGGCGAGTGGATCGCGGGCATCTCCGCCGTCGCCCATCGCCGCCACCCGTCGTCCGGCCCGGCCGTCTCTCGTGGCGACGCGTCGCTCGGCGCCCGCGACCGGCGTGCCGAGAGGCCGCCGCTCGTCGAGATAGCGGAGCCACGTGCCGACCTCCGACGGGCAGTCCCGCCGGAGCTGTTCCGCGACCTTCGCGAACTGCCAGTGCCGGCTGAGGGCGTCCAGCAGCGGCGGTCCGAGGCCGTTGCTCCGGTTGCGGCGGAGTACGGCCGCCGCGACGTCGGCGCGCGGGCCCACCTCCTGGGCGACGAGATTGATGTGCCCGAGGGCGAGCTGCCGCGGCAGGCAGGCCTCGAGCTGCTCGACGGCCTTTCTTCTCTGGCCGGCCGCGAAGAGCAGAATTCCCTCGTAGAGGAGACCCTTGAGCTCGACGAAGCTGAGCCTGGCCATAGCCGCAGCCTTCGTCAGCCGGGCCAGTTCGCGGTGCCTCGGCTCGCCCAGGAGGCCCTCGGCGAAGGCAAGGTTGGTGGCCGCGTTGAGCGCCAGATAGGGGTCGCGCCCGGCGGGGACGGCCTGCGCCGCGCGCCGTCCCGGCTCGAGGCTCGCCTCGACCCGGCCGCAGCGGCGGAGCACGCTGGCCTGGTGGCTGAGCGTGAAGCACAGCAGGGTCGGCTCGTGGGCGCCGGCGTCGTCGTCGCACAACGCTTCCAGCGACTCGAGCCCCTCGGTGACGGCGCCCGTGCACGCACGCAGAAACGCGATGTTGTCCCTGATCATGTACGAGGCCGCCGCGTGCCCGTGCCGCGCGCTCGTCTCCGCCGCCTCGCGGAGAAGCCGGGCGGCGTCGTCGTACTCTCCCAGCGCCATCTCGATCATCCCGTGGGTGTTGAGCGCCGCCGACTGCAGCCCGACCGTCTGTCCCGGGTGGTGACTCACGATGATCGCGCGCCGGGCGGACCGGACATCGCCCTGATAGAAGGCGGCGTGCGCGCGCAGCGCCTGGGCCCGCATGATCTCGTCGGGCTGGGCGTGGGGGAGGAAGGCCGCGGCCTGACGAGATGCGGACTCGACCTCGTCCCACATGCGCATGTCGAGCGCGGCGGAGAGAAGGCTCAGGAGGGTGTGCAATCGCTGTGCGTCCGTTCGCGCGAGAGGAAGCGCCCGGTGGCAGGTCTCGATGCACGCCTCCGGGTCGTCGGCCCAGAACTCCGTGCACTCGGTGATCGACAGAGCCTCGTATAGTCCGGCCGCATCGTCCGCCTGCTCGAGGAGCCCGCACGCTCGCCGCAGGTCCGAGAGGGCGGCGCCGAAGCTGCCGTCGCGCCCCCCCAGCGCCCCGGAGAGCACGAGCGCCCACGGCCGGTCGTCCGTCAGCGCCGGGCGGATCCGCTTGAGCCAGGAGCTCAGCTGCTCCGTCGTGCAGCGCTCCAGCCCCGCTTCGCCGGCGCGGGCGATCACGTCGAGAGCGGCTCCGGGTGAGTTGGCGGTGAGCAGCAACTCCACCGCCCGCCGGCTGTCACCCGCGGCCTCCAGCGCCACCGCGGTGTCCAGCTGCAGGGCGTGGAACGCCCGCTCGCCGTCGTCCTGCACGACGCGCTGGCGAAGGAAGTCGCGGAACAGATTGTGGTAGCGGAACGCGCCTTGCCGATCGGCGACGAACGTGAACACGCTGTTGCTGGAGAGGTGGCGCAGGTGCCGGTGCGCGTCGCCCGCCGGCGCCAGCAGTTCCGCCAGTTCGAGGGTGATGTGCTCGAGGCAGCAGGTGCGCAGCAGGAAGGCTTGCACGTCCGCAGCCTCTCGCTGGAACACCTGCTCGGCGAGGTACGAGTACATGTCGGTCTTGAGCCTCGGGTCGGCGAGCGCGCTCTCGAGCGAGGCCGCGTCCAGCCAGGTCAGGGCCATTCCGGCAAGGACGACGCTGGCCGGCCACCCCTCGGTGAGCGTGAGGAGGCGGGCGATGTGCGCCCGGTCGTGGCGCTGTCCGGAGCGCTGCTCGATGACGGTGGCCACCTGATCCGCGTCGAAGCGCAGCAGCTGGCTGTCGATCCGCGCCAGTTCGCCTTCCAGGTGCATCTTCTCGACGGGGAAGCCGGGTTCGTAGCGGGTGAGCACGACCAGGTGGAGGTCCGTCGGTGCGTTGGCCAGCAGGTAGGACAGCATCCGGTCGAGGTCGCGGGAGTCGGCGGCCTCGTGGTAGTCGTCGAGGACGAGATGGTGTCTGGAGGGCAGCGACGCCTCGCACTCGGAGACGAACAGAGCCGCGAGGCTTTCGGCGGGGAGGTCGGGCGCCGAGCCGGCTTCGAGCTCCAGGAGCAGCGTCTCACCGAAGCCGGGAATGCGAGTGCGGAGGGCGCGGACGATCGCCGCGAGGAAGACGACGGGATCGTGGTCGAGCACGTCCAGCTTGTACCAGGCGGCCTCGCAGCCGAGGCGGTCGAGCGCGGCCGCCGTGGTGGTCGTCTTGCCGTAGCCGGCTGGGGCGCAGACCAAGGTCAGCCGGCGCTTGAAGGCGGACGCGAACGCGGCGACGGCGTCGCCACGAAGGCTGACTTCGTCGAGCTGTGGATGAAGCAGCTTGGCGTCGGCTGGTCTGAGCCGCGATCCGTCGCTCCGCACCGTCTCTCCTGTCTAGTGCATCACCCGCCAGGGGGCGGATACTATAGCAGGGATACGGTCACAGGTGTGTCCCGGACACCGTACGGGGGGTGGACGATTCAGCCGCCGAGCGTGGCGAGCGCCAGTTCGACGGCCTCGGCGGGCGTCGCCGCCCGCCGCACTCCGTCGAGCTCGCCGCCTTCGGGCGGCGTGACGCTCCAGGTGTCGAGCAGGATCACGGGTTTGGCGACGTTGCGGGCCAGGGCGATCTCGCTGAGCGTGCCCCAGGCGCCCCCGAGCGCGATGACGACGTCGCCGCTGGCCACGACGCTCAGGTTGCGCGCGTAGCCCATCGCGCTGCAGACGCTGTAGGTGAGGTCGGGGGCGGCGCGCCGGCGATCGGCCTCCGGCAGGAT
>CAYTRM010000321.1:0-3420 GCA_964440225.1 uncultured Thermoleophilia bacterium
GGCCGCCGGGTCGCCGCCCTCGGCCTGCTTCACGATCTCGCAGCCGACGCGCTTCGCCCACTCGCTCAACTGCTCGACGGCGGCGGCGCGGAACGTGTCGCCGGCGACCATGAGCGGCGTCTTCCCCATCTCCTTGAGGCGCCAGGCGATCTTCCCGATCGTCGTGGTCTTGCCCGTACCGTTGACGCCGACCATGAGGATGACGGTCGGCTGCTCCGACACGTCGATGCGCTGGCGCTCGGGGTCGTCGGGCCGCATGACCTCGGCGACCACGTCGGCCAGCTCGTCCTGGAACGGCTCCTGCGCCTCGATCTTCTTGGCGGTGCAGCGGCGCTCGAGCTCGTCGACGATCCGGATGGTGCCGTCGACGCCCACGTCGGCGGCGATCAGGAGTTCCTCCACCTGCTCGTACAGCCGCCGGTCGACGCCCACGTAGACGGCGCTCTTGAGCCCGCCGACGACGGCGCCACGGGCTTTGCCGAGGTTGCGGCGCAGGCGGCCGAAGAGGCCCCTGCGCTCCGCCGCTTCTTCTTCCAGGACGGCCGCCGGCACATCGGTCTCGGCGATGCCCTTGAACAGTTCGTGCCACTCCACCTGAGTCAGACTCCCGTCCGCGGGCGCCGGCGACCGCCGCCCGTCGCTTCACTGTGCCGGCGCCACCGGCCTCGTCCGCTTCTGCTCGCGCTCCTCGCGCTCTATCTCTTCCTCAGCCATGCGCGCGCTCACCACTTGCGACGCGCCGTCGGGGCCCATGGTGACGCCGTACAGCACGTCGGCCGCCTCCATGGTCCGCTTCTGGTGCGTGATGATCACGAACTGCGTGCGCTCGCGGTAGTCACGCAGCAGCTTCACGAGCCTGCCGATGTTGACGTCGTCCAGCGCCGCCTCGATCTCGTCGAGCACGTAGAAGGGGCACGGCCGCGCGAGCACGAGCGCCATCAGGAAGGCGATCGCCACCAGAGCGCGCTCGCCGCCGGACAGCAACTGGAGCCGCTTCCCCAGCTTCTTCGCCGGCTTGACCTCGACGGAGACGCCACCCTGCGGGTGCTCCTCGTCCGGCTCGACGAGCTTGAGCGCGCCCCGTCCGCCCGGGAACAGCAGCGCCACCATGTGCTCGAACTGCTCCTGCACGGCGGCGAAGGTCGCGGCGAACTCGGCGTCGACCTGCGCCGTGAGCTCCTTGATGAGCGACTCGAGGTCGTCGATGGACTTCTCGAGGTCGCGCCGCTGCTCACGCAGGAAGGCGGCGCGCTCCGCCAGCTCGGCACACTCGGCCTCGGCAAGCGGATTGACGGGGCCGATGCGCTCCCGGCGCCGTGCGACGCGCTCGCGGCGCTCCCGCAGCGCGGCCTCCTCGGCCGCATCGCCCGGCGGCGCGAATCCCGCCTGGTCGAGCTTCTCGCTGATGGCCTCCAGCTCGACGGCCAGCTCCCCGCGGCGGTCCTCCAGGCGGGCCAGGGCCACCTGCAGCGTCGTCCGCCGCTCTGCAACGGCTTCGAGGTCCCTGCGCAGTCCGGCCTCGGATTCGGCCAGGCGACGCAGTTCACCGCGGTCGAGGCCGGTCTCATCGTCGCCGCCCGTGTCGAGCTGGGCGATGAGCCGGGTGGCGTGAGCGCGCAGGGCCGCCGTCCGCGCCTCGAGCGCGGCGCAGGCGCCGCGGACGCCCGGCAGCTCCGCCAGCCGCCTCTCCAGCTCGGCGAGCCGCTCCCGGTCAGCGGCGGCGCGCCGCCGCGCCGCCTCTCGCTGCTCCGCGGCGCGCGTCGCCGCGGCGCGACGCTCCTCGAGCTCGACGCGCCGGCGTGTGACCGCCGCCAGTGAGTCGGCGTGCGCCGACTCGGCGTCGCGCAGGAGCGCCTCGGCCTCGTCCGCCTGCGGCCGCTCGCGTTCCAGCGCGAGCAGCGCAGCCGCAGCGGCGGCGTCGGCTTCTTCCTTGCCCGCCAGAGCCTCGGCCGACTCGGCCGCCATGCCCTCCGCCGCCCGCCGGTCGCGCTGTATGACGTCGTCGAGGTCGCGCTGCCGCGCCCGGACCTGCTTGAGGTCGCGTTCGGCGGTCTCGGCCGCGATGCGCATCTCCCGCTCGGCGGCCGACGCCTCTTCGGCAGCGGTCCGCGTCGAGGCGGCGCGCAGGCGACAGACGGCGAGGGCGGCCTCGTCGCGTGCCTCCCTCGCCGAGACGGAGGCCAGTTTTTCCGTGAGCCGTTCAACCGCGGCGCGCCGCTCCAGAAGCAGCGCCGCCGGCACCCCGCTGGCGAGCCCCATCTGGCCGCCCAGCGGCCGGTAGAACTCGCCGTCCCGGGTCACGGCCAGCCCCGCGAACCCCTCGGGAACGGCGCGCAGGTCGTCGACGATCACCACGTCGGCCAGAGCGCCCTCGAGCTCGTCGTGGTCGCCGAACCCGACCTTGTCGGTGAGCGGCGCGGCGCCCGGGAACGCGACCGCCGGTCGCCGGCGCCCCGGGACGACCAGCCGGGCCAGACCGACGCCGGCGCGCTTGAGCGCCTCGAGCAGCGACCAGTGGTCCACCCCCTCGGGAACTGCCAGCGCGCCGGACAGCTGCGCGAGAGCGGCCGCCAGGGCCCGCTCGTACCCGGCCTCACAGGTCACGCTCGCCGCGAGGGACACCGCCCCGGGATACTCGCCCGCGACCTCGAGCACGTCGCCGCCCACATCCTGCAGGTCGCGCAGCGCGGCGCTGAGGTGATCGACCTCCGATTCGAGCGCGCGGCGCTCGCCGAGAGAGACGCGGTGCGCGTCCTCCGCCTCGCCTGCCTCCCGGGTCGCATCCGTAGCCGCGGCGGCCGCCGCAGCCGCCGCCGCGGCCGCCGTGCGCAGAGACTCGCGGGCCGCAGCCTCGCCCTCGCGGGCGGCGCGCTCCTCCGCGACCTTCCCCGCCGCTTCGGCGGACAGGGCGTCGTACTGCGCCGCCAGGCGCTTCTCTTCTCCGGCCAGCGCTTCGCGGCGCCTCTCCAGCCGCGCCGACGTCGCGAGCGCGCCCTCGCGCTCCACGGTGAGGCGGTCAAGAGAGGCGCGTCGGAGGCTGAGCGCCTCCCGGGCGCTGCCCAGCTCGCCGGTCACCGTCGCGTGCGCCGCCTCGGCCGCCTCCAGCTCTGCGACGAGCCGCCGCTCCTCGTCCGGCCAGGTCTCGTCCTCGGGCCGCTCGGGTCGTCCGGCGAGCTCCGCGACGAGCCGCTCGCGCTCGGCCGCCGAGGCTCGCTCCACTTCGTCGAGGAGGTGCAGGCGCTGCTCCGCGAGGCGCCTGCCGCTCTCGAGCCGCCCGTCGAGGACGCGGGCGCGCAGCAGACGCCGCGACTGACGCTCGCGCTCGGCGACGCGGCGGGCGTAGTCATCCTCCTCCGCCGCGCGGGCCTCGGCGAGGCGCGCGATGCCCGCCTCCGCCCGCTCCCGCTCGGCGTCGGCGAC
>CAYTRM010000322.1:0-3417 GCA_964440225.1 uncultured Thermoleophilia bacterium
CCGACGGTGACCCCGACCGGCTCGTGCACGACCATGCTCATCGTCTCGCCCGGCACCTCCAGCGTCTCTCCGTGCTGGTCCTGCACCATGCCGGCGTACAGCTCGAAGGTGTGCGCGGTGTCGTTCATGTCCACCAGCGCCTCCTCGAGCAGCTTGCCCATCTGCATGCTCTCCAGGCGGGCCAGATCGTCGGCGCGCCGGCGCAGCCCGGCGGCGGCCCGCGTGAGTATCGCCGCCCGCTCCATGGCCTTCATCCGTGGCCAGGGTCCGTGGTCGAACGCCTCCCGCGCGGCGCGGACCGCCGCCTCGGCGTCGGCCACGCCGGCCCGCGGCACCCGGGCGATCACTTCCTCCGACGTGGGATCCACGATCTCGTCGGTCCGGCCGTCTGCCGCATCGACCCAGCGGCCGTCGATGTACATCTGATACTGCTTCTCGTCTGACGCCGAACTCGCGGTGGTCATGATGCTCACCTCATGTTGACCGGCGCGCGCACGCCCGGTCGCTCGAAGAGACAGGGAGCGGCAGTCTCCCGTCACAACGACGGCGCCGCCACCAGATAGGTCATGGACATCCCATTCCCGGAGCGCGACGGCGGGTAACCAAGGGGGCAGTGGCCCGGCGCACGGCCGGGCAGAGCGGGGAACGCGAGATGCACGAAGACGCCGGCCGGACCGCGGGTCCGAGCCGGCGGCGCGGCGACGGCGCCTTGTTACGAGTCGCTCAGAAGCAGCCGAGCTGGCACTGCACCATCTTGATGCCCAGCTCGTTGCAGGCGCGCCCGATGTCCGCGACCGGGACGTCGAGGTCGCGAGCGATCCGGAAGGCGTCGGCGCAGGCGAGACGCTTCTCGTCACCGGCCTGCGCCTTGAGCGCCTCGATGAGTCTGGGGATGTTGCCCTGTGCCATGAACGGAGTCTAGCACCACGCGCGCGGCCGGCAAGGACGTTCGCGGTCGGGCCCGGAGGGCGGTCGCACTCGCCTTCGCTCCGGCGCCGGCGCCGCAGACGCTCCTCAGGAGCGCTCTTCCCCTCCGCCGGGCTTCGTCAGTTTGGCGAAGATGTACACCGCCACGTAGATGAAGAGGAAGAGCAGCGCGAAGAGAAGGGTGAAGCCGAGCAGCCGCGGCTGCGAGGCGGGATCGGTGACCCGGCCGAGCAGCTCGTCGGCGAGTGGCCCAGGGCGGCGCACGAGGTCCCAGCTGTTCCAGCGCAGGAACCGGCCGAGGTAGATGCCGAAGCTGCCGAGGCCGGCGGCGACCACCACGAACACCCAGCCGGCGGCCACGCCGAAGCCGCGCGTGACGATGTCGTGCATCAGATAGAGAGACACGACTCCGAGCATCAGGCCGGTCCAGGCGAACCAGTAGAGCATGAGCACGTCGTACCAGCCGGGCACGTTGTCGCCCATGCTCCCGAGGTGGAGGAAGTCGGTGAGGATGTACGGGGCGTTGGGGAAGAACGCCAGCCAGACGATCGCCGCCGCGACGATGAGGACGTAGAGGACGGCGCGGCGCGCCGACGCGAGCCGGTAGGCGATGGCGGCGAAGACGAACGGCACCCACGCGAGCAGGAGGTTCCACAGCAGGAACCAGTAGTGGTACGTGTGCGAGTACCAGAACCGCGCCACGATGAGCCCCACGCACACCAGCGTCGCGCCGACCAGAAGAGCGACGATCGCGTAGGCGAAGCGGTGGCCGGAGCGGTCACGCGCCCGGGCGGCGCCTGCGGTCCCCACGGACGGCGAGGGCGGCCGCTCCGGCGGTGAGTGCGGCGGCGGGCCGGACGCGCCGGCCGTCATCCGCCACCGAGCGGCGGGAAGAGGGACACCTCGTCGCCGGCGCGCAACTCCTGATCGGCCGGCGCGTGGAGACCGTTGACCAGCACCAGGCCGGTCGCGCCGGGAGCGAGGCCCAGACGCGCCGTGAGCTTGCCGACGGTGGGCGCATCCGCCGGCGCGACCTCAAGGGCCGTGCGTGCGTCCCGGGTGCGGGACTCGAGGCCGGCGAAGAGTCTGACGGCGTAGGTGGAGGCGATCGTGCTCATACTTCGACGATACCACTCATCCCGGCCCCCTACTCTGCCGATACCGAGGACGTCTGCACGAGCATGGAGCGCGGGCGACAGACAGGCGGAGCATGCACGACGACGACAGCATCGCCGGCGCGCCTCTCGAGGAGAGCGCAGGCGCGGAGCCGGACGGCGCGTTCGGCGGCTTCCCGGCCGACGGCCGCGACGCCGCGCTGCGCGCCGTCCAGGTAGCGCTCATCAAGGAGATCGACGCCGCGATCAGCAAGCTCGAGCGCGCGCGCCTCGGCGAGAGCACGCGCGAGCACCTCGAGATACTACGCAGCCTGCTGAAGGCGCAGGTGACGGCCTACCTCGAGCACTTCGTCGCGCGCCGCGCCACGCTCTTCTCGCACACCTCGGTGATGTACGCCGGCGACGTCGGCGCCCCCGGCGTCATCTCGACGACCTTCCGCGGCCTGCTCGAAGGCGGCACGCTGAGCGGCGGCCAGGGCGCCAAGCTCTCGCAGTTCCTCAGCGACCGGCGCACGCTCGTCATCTTCGGCGACCGCGCCACCGGCAAGTCGACGCTGCTCAACTCCCTCTTCGATCTGGTCTCGGTGGACGACCGCTTCGTCGCCATCGAGCGGGGTCCCGACCTGCCGGCGCTCAAGGAGCGCTCGTTCTGCGTGCGCCTCACCGTGGACGGAGACACCGACATCCCGGCGCTGTTCGCCAAAGCGCGCCGCATGGACCCCGGCCGGCTCGTCGTCGGCGAGATACACGCCGACGAGGTCCGTGAGTTCTTCAGCTTCCTCGCCGCCGACCCGCGGGTCGGCGGCCTGGCCACGCTGCGAGCGGAGAGCGTGCACCGCGCCATGGACGCCATCGTCGTCGCGTTCGGAGGCGACGCCGCGTACGCCCGTGAGCTTCTCGCCCGCGTCAAGCCCGCGTTCGTCCACATGCACAGCGACGAGAAGGGGCGCCCTCGCCTCGCGGCGATCTGGAGCGTCGAGGGCCTGAGCGAGGGCGAGCTGCGGCTCCGCGAGGTGCCGACGGGGCCGGCGGCGGGCAGCGAGCTCGCCGCCGAGACCTGATCGCCCGCGGGCGGGCGCCAACGTCACCGCCGTGCCCCGCGCGTCACCCTTTCTGCCGTCACGGCCGTGCGCTACGGTTTGCCTGCAGAGGGGCGCGGCTGGTATGGTGCCCGTTCACGACGCCGCAAGGCGACTGTTCACCCCTGCTCCAGCATACGGGCTGGGGCCGCACAGACCACAGGAGGTGATTGGGATAAACAGGTATGAGCTCATGCTCATCGTGAACCCGAACGCGGAAGAGGATCGCCAGAAGGAGATCGTCGACCGTCTTCGCGCCACCGTCGAGAAGTCCGAGGGCACCATTGTCGGCATCG
>CAYTRM010000323.1:0-3415 GCA_964440225.1 uncultured Thermoleophilia bacterium
GCCGCCGGCGAGCCCGTCTGGGTCAGCGTGGTCGCGAGCCCGGTGCTCGCTCCGTGGCTGCCGGGTGACGCATCCGATCCGGGAGACCACGGTCCGGGAAGGCGCGGTCCGGGAGACGGCGGTCCGGTCGGTGATCCCGGGAGCGCCATCGCCGCCTGGGCGCTCTTCGTCGTCGACGCCACTCCCCAGAGCGAGCGCACGGACGACGCGAGCCGCCGGGAGATCCTGGATCTGCTGCTCGAGAGCCCCGGCGAGTTCGTGGTGCGGCTGGACGGCGACGGCCGCATCCGCTTCGTCTCGGCGTCGCTGCTGCGCCTCCTGGGGATGACGACGGCCGAGATCGAGGGCAAGGACCTGGCGGCCGCGCACCACATGGTGCCCGAGGAGTACGAGCGCGAGGCCGAGGGACTGCTCGCCGAGCTCATGAGCCCGCCCTTCAGCGCGACGCGCGAGATGGCGCTGGCCACTCCCGGCGGCGAGCGCGTCGTCCAGTGGGTCTTCGAGTCGCTGCTGGCCGACGGGGGAGAGCTTCGCGGCGTTCTCGGCGTCGGCCGCGACGTCACCGAGCGCCGGCTCGCCGAGGCGGCCCTTCGCCGGCGCCTCGACCTTGAGGTCACCGTCAGTTCCATCTCGACGCGCTTCGTGAGCGCGACTCGAGACACGGCGGCGGCGGTCGTCGACTACGCTCTGGCCGAGGTCGGCGGGCACATCGGCGCCGACCGCATCGGCCTGTTCGAGCTGGCGTCCGACGGCGTGACCACCAGCCGCGCGCGTGTGTGGCGGCGCGAGACCGACCGCGTGACGGAGGATGACGCGCCGGTCGACTTCGCCGATCTCAGCTGGCTGCGCGACCGCCTCGAAGAGGGGGCGTCGGGGGTCATCGACTCCGTTCAAGACCTCCCCCCGGAGGCCACCGCCGAGCGCGCGGCCTTCGAGCGGGCCGGGCTCGGCGCCGTCATGGCCGTGCCCATCGCCCAAGATACGACGCTGGCCGGGTGCCTCATGCTCGGCGTCGACGCGCGCGGGGATGAGGCCGCGGCGGACGGGCCCGGGTGGGACGACGACGACCTCTACCTGCTGCATCTCGTAGCCGACCAGCTGGCTGGGCTGCTCATCTGGCTGGCCGACGACGAGAACCTGCGCACGGTCAGCGACGCCTTCCTCGCCTTCGGACCCGACGTGGACGACAACATCACCAAGGTGTGCCGCGCGGCCGCGGCGGTCACCGCCGCGGACTTCGTGCTCTACACGCGGCGCCGCGGCGACGACCTGATCGCGGAGGTGGGCTGGAACATCCCCGATGACCTGCCCAAGCTCACCCCGGCGGACGGCCGCCGCGCCTGCGCTGACGTGATGGCGCGGGCGGACGATCACGTGCACGTCATCCGCGACTTCGACCACTCCGCGTACGCGCACGAGGGCCCCTTCGTGGGTCGCTACGGTCTGCGCACCTTCATCGGATTCCCGATCGTCGTCGGTGGCCGCGCGGTCGCGTCTCTCAGCTGCCTGTTCACGACCGACGTCTCGCTGCGGGAGAGCCAGCTGGAGTTGCTGCGCGTGCTCGGGAGAGCCGCCGCCGTAGAAGAGGAGCGGAGGGTGGCGATCGAGGAGCGGCTGCTCGGCGTCGCGCAACTCGAGCAGGCGATGGAGCGCACCGTCGGGACCCTGTCGGGTGCGATGAGCACGCGCGATCCGTACACGGCCGGGCACGCGCGCCGCGTGGCGCAGCTGGCCGCGGCCATCGGCTCCGAGCTGGGGATGGCCGGGGCGGACCTCAGGATGCTGCGGCTTGCCGCGACCGTCCACGACATCGGCAAGATCGCCGTTCCGTCGGAGATCCTCAGCAAGCCGGCCCGGCTCAGCGAGGCCGAGTACGCGATCATCCAATGCCACTGCGAAAAGGGCCACGAGCTGCTCGAGCCCGCCGGGCTGCCCGGGGAGGTGACCGACGCCGTGCTGCAGCACCACGAGCGTCTGGACGGCAGCGGCTACCCTGCCGGCCTGACCGGCGACGAGATCGGGCGGTTCGCCCGCATCATCGCCGTCGCCGATGTGGTGGAGGCGATGGCCTCGCACCGCCCGTACCGCCCGGCCGTCGGTCTGGAGCCGGCACTGGCAGAGATCGAAGAGGGGCGCGGGGTCCGCTACGACGACCGGGTCGCGGACGCCTGCGTGCGCCTCTTCCGCGACAAGGGCTTCGCCTTCGCGGACTGAGGGACGCCGGTCGGCCCGACGCCGGAAGCGCCCGCACAAGTGCTTCACAGTCGGGTGCTAAGGTCGCGCCACCTATCGTCGTCTATGGGGGTGGAGTCACCACTCATGGCTTGGCAGCCACAAGCGAGCGTCCCTACGGGGTTCGCCGACGAGGAGTCGCTCCTCGCCGGGCTGCGCGCCGGCCGGAGAGAGGCTTTCAAGTCTCTGCACGGCGACTTCGCGGCGCCGATCTACAACCTGGCGCTGCGGATCGTGGATGATCCTCAGGATGCGCAGGACGTGACCCAGGAGGTGCTGATCAAGGTGTTCCGCAGCCCTCCCCAGAGTACTGACCCGGGCTTCAGCCTGGCGGGTTGGCTCTACCGCGTGACCGTCAACGCGTCGTTCGACCACCTGCGCGCGCGCAAGCGGCGCCCCGTGGTCGCCATGGGTGCCGAGCGCGAACCCGCCGCGGCGGTCGACGAGTACGAGCGCGCGGAGCTCGCCGGCCGCGTCGACGCGACCCTGCGCTCCCTGCCCAAACGTCAGCAGGTCGCGCTCGTGCTGCGCGACGTCCACGGCCTGAGCGTGGGCGAGACCGCGTCGGTGCTTGGCGTCACGCGGGGGTCGGCCGACGTGCTGCTCTCTCGCGCCCGCAAGGGCTTCCGTCGCATCTTCCTGGCCGCCGGCGACGAATCCGTCGCCGCTCCGGCGGCCTGCATGGTCGCGGACGAGGTGCTCGCGGGGAGCGTGGGCGGGGGCCTCAGCGCCGAGCGACGCGCCCGGCTGCTCGAGCACGCGCGCACCTGCCCCGATTGTCGGCGCACCGTCGACCTTTGGGGTGTCGCGCCCGTCGGGCTCGGTCTGCTCGTCTCGCAGGTGGCCCTGCCCGCGAAACTCGGTCTCGCGGCGACGTTCGCCGCCGCGTCGGCGGCGGGAGTCGCCATCCCGGCCGCCGGTCTCGGCGCCGTCGGCGCCGTCGGCGCCGTGAGCGCGGCCGGCGGTTCGGCGGGAGCAGTCGCCGGCGGCGCGGCGACCGGTGCGGCCTGCGGTACCGTCGGCGCCGCGGGCGCGGGGCTGCTGGCCAAGATCGGAGCCGTGGTCGGCTTGAAGGCGGTCGCCGTGGTCGCCACGGCGACGATCGCCGTCGGCGCGGCCGGCGTCGCCGGCTACGAGGTCGACCACGCGAGCGATGGTCCGTCGGGCGGCTCCGCGCGCCCGG
>CAYTRM010000324.1:0-3396 GCA_964440225.1 uncultured Thermoleophilia bacterium
TCAATCGTGAGCACCGAGAGCGCCTCGAGCGCCCCCAACGGCACCGTCGTCCTCGCCTACTCCGGCGGTCTCGACACCTCGGCCCTGATCCCGTGGCTCAAGGAGAAGTACGGCTACGACGTGGTCGCCTGCCTCGTCGACCTCGGCCGCGTCAAGGACATCCCGATGATGATGGACCGCGCCATGGCCTCGGGCGCCATCGCCGCCGAGGCCATCGACGCCAAGGAGGAGTTCGCCGAGCACCACTGCCTGCCGGCACTCATGGCCAACGCGCTCTACGAGGACAAGTACCCGCTGTCGACGGCCATCGGCCGGCCCGTCATCGCCAAGAAGCTGGTCGAGACGGCGCACAAGTACGGCGCCACCGCCGTCGCTCACGGGTGTACGGGCAAGGGCAACGACCAGGTGCGCATCGACATCGGCGTGCGCGCCCTCGACCCGAGCCTGACCATCGTCGCCCCGGCGCGGGCCGCCGACTGGCCGAGTCGCGAGGAGCTGCTCGACTACGTGGCGGCGCACGACATCCCCATCGCGCTCACCCAGAAGAGCCCCTACTCCGTCGACGAGAACATGTGGGGGCGGAGCAACGAGTGCGGCGTGCTCGAGGACCCCTGGGTCGCGCCGCCGGAGGACGCGTTCCAGTTCGTCGTGAGCCCCGCGGACGCTCCCGACGAGCCGCAGCACGTGGTCGTGAGCTTCGAGAAGGGCAAGCCGGTCGCGCTCGACGGCAAGCCCATGGGCATGGTCGAGCTCATCGAGACGATCGACGCGATCGGCAACAAGCACGGGTTCGGCCGCGTCGACATGATCGAGAACCGGCTGGTCGGCATCAAGAGCCGTGAGGTGTACGAGGTCGCCGGCGCGCTGGCGCTGATCACCGCGCACCGGGAGCTCGAGGATCTCGTGCTGACGCGCGACCTCATCCACTTCAAGCGGACCATCGAGAGCAAGCTCAGCGACATGATCTACGAAGGCCAGTGGTTCGACCCGCTCACCGAGGCCTGCAAGGCGTTCCTCTTCCAGAGCCAGGAGCGGGTCACCGGCGACATCCGGCTCAAGTTCTACAAGGGCGGCTGCGTGGCCGACGGCCGGCAGAGCGACTTCTCGCTGTACAGCTACAAGCTGGCGACGTACACGACCGAGGACGAGTTCTCGCACGAGGCGGCCGCCGGCTTCATCCAGCTGTGGGGCCTGCCGATCGAGGTGTGGGCGCGGGTCGGCAAGGAGCACCACATGATGAAGGAGCTCGAGGACTGACGCGGGTGACGCGGGAGCGGGCGGCCGCCGCACGGCGGGCCGCCCGCTCTCTACCGGCCGGGTCGGCGTAGAATGCCCGGCATGAGCAGCAGGGAGGATCTCTGATGGCGGTGGCACGGTCGGGTCGCTTCGCCGGCGAGCGCGCCGCGGCGTTCGTGGCGCTCAACAGCTCCCTCTCGCTCGACTGGCGCCTCTGGCCGGAGGACATCGAGGGCTCGGTGGCTCACGCCCGTGCCCTCCAGGGCGCCGGACTGCTGAGCGCGGCCGAACTCGAGGCCATCGAGGACGGCCTCGCCGCCGTCGGCCGTGAGATCGAGGCCGGCGTCTTCACGCCGGCCGACGCCGACGAGGACGTGCACATGGCCGTCGAGCGCCGGCTCACCGAACTGATAGGGGAGGCCGGCGCCCGCCTGCACACCGGCCGCAGCCGCAACGACCAGGTCGTCACCGACGTCCGCCTGCACCTGCGGCGGGTCGTCGAGCGGCAGGACGCCGCGCTGGCCGCCCTGCAGGGGGTGCTGGTCGCGCGCGCCGGCGACCACGTCGAGACGGTCATGCCCGCGTACACGCACCTGCAGCGCGCCCAGGTCACCTCGCTGGCGCAGCACCTGCTCGCGTACTTCTGGATGCTCGAGCGTGACCGCGAGCGCCTCGAGGCCGCGCGGCAGGCGTGCCTCGAACTGCCGCTCGGCGCCGGGGCCGCGGTCGGCCTCGATTTCGACCTCGACCGCGAGGCCGAGGCGGTCGGCCTCGGCTTCGAGCGAGTCGCCGCGAACTCGCTCGACGCGGTCGCGAACCGCGACTTCGCCGTCGACTACCTCTCCGCGGCGGCGCAACTCGGCGCCCACCTCGGCAGGCTCGGCGCCGAGCTGGTCCTCTGGGCGAGCGCCGAGTTCGGCTTCATCCTTCTGCCCGACGCGTACAGCGGGGGCTCGAGCATCATGCCGCAGAAGAAGAACCCGGATGCCGCCGAGCTGATGCGCGCCGCCGCTCCGCGCCTGACCGCCGACCTCGGCGGCCTCCTCGGCGTCCTCCACGGTCTGCCGCTCGCGTACAACACCGATCTGCGCGAGGACAAGCGCTACGTGTTCGACGCGGTCGACTGCCTCGACCAGCTCCTGCCCGTGGCGCAAGGCCTGCTCGAGGAGGTCACGTTCGTGGAGGCACGCATGGCGGCCGCCTGCGACCCGTTCCTCGCCGCCACCGACGTCGCCGACTACCTGGTCGAGAAGGGCGTGCCCTTCCGCCAGGCGCACCACCTGACCGGCGCGCTCGTGCGCCGCTGCCTCGAGGCCGGCTCCGACCTGGCTCAGGTCTCGCTGGGTGAGCTGCGCGCCCTGTCCCCGGCCTTCGACGAGGAGTATTACGCGCTTCACGAGCCCGTCGCGCAGCTGGCGCGCAAGCGCTCGTACGGCGGATCTGCGCCGGCGCGCGTGCGCGAGCAGCTGGATGGCGCGCGGGCGGCTCTCGCGGCGCGCCCCTGCTGCTGACGCCGCCGGCCCCCGCGTCACCCGCCGCCGGCCCCCGCGTCACCCGCCGCCGCCTTGGGCTGTCGCCGCACCGGCCGCCGTTCGGTACACTCGGCGGGTGACGACTCCGCAGCCGCTCCCGCAGTCCTTCTTCGCGCGCTCCGCTCTCGCCGTGGCGCGCGACCTCATCGGCTGCGCCTTTCTCTTTGCCGGCGCGGGCGGCCGGCTCGTCGAGACGGAGGCCTATCGCCAGGACGATCCGTGCTGTCACGGCTTCAACGGCAGGACGCCGCGCAACGCAGTCCTCTTCGGGCCTCCGGGTCACCTCTACGTGTACTTCACGTACGGGATGCACTTCTGCGCCAACGTCGCTTGCGAAGAAGAAGGCGTGGGCGCGGGGGTGCTGCTCCGCGCGCTGGTGCCGGACGCCGGAGCGGAGGTCATGGCCGAGCGCCGCGGTGTGGGCGAGCCGCGCCTCCTGGCCTCCGGCCCGGCGCGGCTCGCCCAGGCGCTCGGCATCGGCCGCGAGCACGGGGGGCTGCCCGTCTGGGAGGAGCCGCTCGCGATCCTGCCGCGTGAGGCGGCTCGCGCGGGCGGCCCGCCGCCGCCGCGCGTCGTCACCACCGCGCGGATCGGCGTACGCGGCGGCGACCAGAAGCCCTGGCGCTTC
>CAYTRM010000325.1:0-3395 GCA_964440225.1 uncultured Thermoleophilia bacterium
CGGCATGATGACCGACGGCGGGGTGCTGGTCGCCTTCATCGCCGGGACCGCGCTCGCAGGCAGCAGCCTGGGCACGGTGGGCAATCGCATCGACCCTGCCGTAGCTCTCGTCATGGCCTGCTACATGCTGTGGGTGGGCGTGGACCTCGTGAGGAACAACTTCCGCGCCCTCATGGACCTGCCGCTGCCCGAGGAGCACCAGCTGACCATCACGCGTGTGCTGGCGGCTCACTACGAGCACTACGACAGCGTGGGCACGCTGTACACGCGCGCCAGCGGCAACCGCCGCTTCGTGGAAGTCGAGCTCGGGTTCGACGGCGAGCGCACCGTGGAGCACGTGCACGAGCTGAGTCGCCACATGGAGCGCGACCTGGCGGAGGAGGTGCCCGGTCTGCGCTTCCGCATCGTGCCGGTGTGGGGGGCCGAGGAGCCGGCCGTGGCGGCCGCGCCGGGCGAGATCGCCGACGAGGCGGCCGTGGAGGCGGCGTCGGATGAGTCGGCCGCTACGACCGCGCCGGCGCGTCCGCGGCGGCCAGCCTGACGGCGGCGAGCAGGCGCGCGGCGGCGAACGCCACGCTCTCGCCGTCGTCCAGGAAGCCGCGCAGGTCGACGACGTTGGGTGCGGCGCGGTGCGCGTTCACCCATGAGTGCACGAGCAGCAGCTCATCGATGGACGCGGCCGGGAGGGGCGGGCGCGGCGGCGTGGCCGCGGCGAGCTCGGCGAGGAAGCCGCTCGCCGCCTGCTCGCCGAACGCCTCCCGGCCCACCTCGCGCTCCACGGCCACGGAGCCGCCGCGCACGCCCCAGAGGGCGACCCAGCCGCGGCGCTTCGCCGGGTACACGAGGACCAGGTCGTCACGGCGCGCGGCGCGCAGCCGGCGCACGCCGCGCAGCGCCCGCTCCACCGCCTCACGCTGGTTCTGCAGGCGCGCCGCCTGCTCGAACGCCAGCGCCTTGACCAGCGTCGCCTGGCGCTCCTGAAGGCGCCGGTCGAGCTCGCTCGCGTCGCCCTCGAGCACGCGCCGGACGGCGGCGACAGCGGCGTCGTACTCGCCGTTCAGAGACCGGCTGCATGGCGCCAGGCAGGCGCCGGTGCCGGCGCGCGGGCAGGCGTGGGCCGCCTTTCGGGCGTCTCCCGGCCCACCACCGTTCGCCGGCTTCTCATCGCCGCCCACGGTCGTCTGGCGCCGCGCCGCGGCCGGCAGGTGCGCGCAGGTGCGCAGCGGGTACACGCCGTTGACGCACTCGACGAAGCGCCGGGCCAGGCTCGCCTTGCGGAACGGCCCGGCGTAGTAGGAGCCGTCGTCACGCAGGTTCGGCGTCGCGTAGAGGCGCGGGTACTCGTCGGCGCTGAGCTTGACGTAGTGATAGCTGCTCACGCGCGTGCCGTGGGAGTTGTAGGGCGGCCGGTGCTTGGCGATCAGCCGCCCCTCGAGCAGCAGGGCGGCGAACTCGGAGCCGGTCTCGACGACGTCGATGTGGTCGAGCAGCTCGAGCGCCTGGCGCGCGTAGTAGGCCTGGCGCTGGAGGAAGTGGTCGCGCGTGCGCCGCCGCAGGTTCTCGGCCTTGCCGATGTACAGTGCGGCTCCCTTTTCATCGCGCATCAGATACACCCCGGACGTCGTCGGGAGCTTCTCCGTCAGCGCGATCTTGTGGTAGTTGCGGCGCGTCCCGGGCTCGCAGAAGCGCGCCACCTCCTCGAGCGTGTTCATGCCCTGCTCCTGCAGCCGGGAGAGGAAGAGCAGGAGGAGCTCGGCGGTGGCCTGCGCGTCCTGCAGGGCGCGGTGGACGGGCTTGACCCTGGTGTCGAAGCGGTAGCTCAGGGCGCTCAGCGAGCAGCGTTGCTGCGGGCAGAGCTTGCGCGCCAGGCGCAGGGTGTCGAGCGCCGGCCGTGGGAAGGTCTGGCGGCGCAGCCGCGTGAGCTCGTAGTCGAGGAAGCCGAGGTCGAACGGGGCGTTGTGCGCGACCAGCACCGAGTGCGCGGCGAAGTCGACGAAGCGCGGCAGCGCGACCTCGATCGGCGGCGCGCCGGCTACGGTCGCGTCGTCGATGCCGGTGATGCCGGTGATCATCGCCGGGATCGGCACGCCGGGGTCGACGAGCGTCGAGAACGAGTCGACCTCGCGGCCGCCCTCGACGCGCACGGCGCCTATCTCGGTGATCTTCGCGAACCCCGGCGTCGCGCCGGTGGTCTCGAGGTCGACGACGGTGAAGGCGACGTCGGCGAGGTCGCGCCGCCGGGCCTTCCAGGCGGCGAGCCCGACGTGGACGTCGCTCTCCCAGGCGAAGCGCTCGTCGCTCCTGACGATGTCGTCGACGAGCGTGTGCATGAGCTCGGGAGGGCAGTTGGCGACCGGGAAGAGGTGCGGCCACACCTCGCGGTAGTCGACGGCTTCGCCGGCCTGCTCCAGCAAGCCGTGGAACTCATCGACGGTGGTGAACGCCAGTTGCACACGATAATCGTAAACCCGCGGGGCGACGGATGCACGGGGCACCGCTCTCGGGCGGCGCGGACCGCATCCTCGGCCGTTCTGGCGCTGCCGTAGCGGCGCCTCGCGGCGCCTGCGCGTCGTTATGCTCCCCCACGGAGCGGGTAGGAGCCTTCCGAGTTCCCGGAAGCGTGCCCCGGCGCCGCGGCTTCGCCGTCCCGCCGGGGCCCCTGCGCAAGGAGTCACCCCGTGGATGTTCAGAAGATGCACAACGAGGTGCTGCGTGCCTTCAACGACTCGTGCGTCACCGCCGTCAGGCAGCAGTACCGTGGCCGCGGGTTCCGCCCCGCCGCCGACGCCTACTTCGAAGAGGATTCGCGCGAGATCGTGGTGCGCTTCGAGCTGGCGGGCCTGGCGATGGACGACATCGAGCTGCTCGTCGACCGTCGCGAGCTGGTGGTGCGGGGCGAGCGCCAGTTCCCGACGCGGGAGGGGCGCGTGTACCAGCAGGTCGAGATGGATTACGGCCCGTTCGAGCGCCGCGTGCGCCTGATGATCGACGTCGACCCGGAGGTGACCACGGCGACCTACGAGGCCGGGGTCCTCGAAGTGCGACTCACGCTGACGCCGCGCGAGCCGGGAGCTCGCAAGATCGACATCCAGAGCGGGGAGGGCGAGGCATGAGCGATCCCCAGGAGGTCCAGCTGGAGAACGTCGCGCAGGAAATTCCGGCCGTGCTGCCGGTGCTGCCGCTGCGCGACACGGTGGTGTTCCCCGACACGATGATCCCCCTGACCATCGGCCAGGAGCGCAGCATCAAGCTGATCGACGACGTGCTCGCCGGCGACCGCCTGCTCGCGCTGGTCACCAGCCGCGACGCCGAGATCGAGACGCCGGGCCCCGAGCTGCTCCACCCGGTCGGCACCGTCGGCCTGGCCCACAAGATGATCAAGCTGCCGGACGGCA
>CAYTRM010000326.1:0-3362 GCA_964440225.1 uncultured Thermoleophilia bacterium
GCCGAAGAAGTTCTTCCGCCTGGCCCCCGGCCGCGAGGTGCGGCTGCGGTCCGCGTACTTCGTGACCTGTGCCGAGGTGGTCAAGGATGCGGATGGCCGGGTCGTGGAGCTGCGCTGCACCTACGACCCGGCGACACGCGGCGGCGACGCTCCCGACGGCCGCCGCCCCAAGGCGACCCTGCACTGGGTCTCGGCCGCGAGCGCCGTCCCTGCGGAGGTCCGGCTCTACGACTACCTCTTCAGGGATCCGCACCCCGGGGCCGGCGATCGCGAGTTGTTCGACGACCTGGACCCGGACTCGGAGACGGTGCTGCGCGGCTGCTTCGTCGAGCCGTCGCTCGCCGACCTGCCCGCCGGCGAGACCGTCCAGTTCGAGCGCCTCGGCTACTTCTGCCCGGACCCGGACTCGGCCCCCGGCGAGCTCGTCTTCAACCGTACGCTCACGCTCAGAGACACCTGGGCGAAGCTGCGAGCCCAGGGCAAGCAGGACAAGGCCTGACGGGCGGGCCGGCAGGGCCCGGCGCCCGCCCCGCGCGCTTCCGCCTGCGCCCACCCCTCATACGTACGACGGTTGAGGAGGGTGCCTTCTCGCGGTACACTTCTGCCCTGCCCTCGGGCATCGCTGGCGAGTGGCCTAATTGGCAAGGCACCTGACTCTGGATCAGGGGATTGAAGGTTCGAGTCCTTCCTCGCCAGCCACCTCTTCTCCCTCCTCCGCAGCTCCGTCGCCGTGCGCCGGTGTGTGACCCGCGCGTCTACCCGCTGTGCTCAGCGTGGTTGCAGGAGGACCCGAGTGGGGTGGTGCGGCACACGGGATTCGAACCCGTGGCATCGCCTTGGGAGGACCTCCGAAGCGCGACCGTTCCCGGGGTCAGTGATCGTTGGACCCGGTCGTGCGCGGGCTCGCGGGTTCCAGATGGACGACGACGTCGGTGATCTGACCGTACGCGCGGCGGAGCGAGGCCTCGACCTCGTGGGTGATCTCGTGACCGCGCTCGACCGTCGTTCCCGGAGCGACCTGGACGTGCAGATCGACGTAGACGTGGCTCCTCGCACCCCTGCTCCGGACCCCGTGGCAGCTGACCACGCCGGGCACGCCGCAAGCGGCGACGGCGACCTCGTCGGCAGGCAGGCAGGCGGCGTCTCCCAGTGTGTGCAGGACGCCGCGCAGGATGCCCCACGCGGTGCGGAAGATCACGACCGCGACCAAGACGGCGACGATGCCGTCGGCCTGCTCCCAGCCGAGCCGGACGATGACGAGGCTGATGATGACGCCGACGCTCACCATCACGTCGCTCAGCGTGTGGCCGGCGTCGGCGATCAGCACCTCGCTGCCGAGCCGTCTCCCGGCCCGCCGCTCCCACGTCGTCACCAGGATGTTGACCGCCAGCGTGCCGAGCATGACGGCGAAGGAGATCGTCGTGACCTCGGTCGGCACGCCGCGCCCGAGCAGGCCGTCGATCGCTCCTCTGCCGACCGTGTAACCCGCGAGCGCGAGCATGATGCCGATGAGCGCGGCGGCGAACGTCTCGAACTTGGCGTGCCCGTACGGGTGCTCGGCGTCGGCAGGTCTCGAGGCGAACCACATGCCGACCAGCCCGATGACGTTCGAGGCGCCGTCGAACAGCGAGTGAAAGCCGTCGGCCTCCATCGCCGCGGAGTGGCTCATCATGCCGTAGACGAGTTTCGCGAGCGCCACGGCCAAGTTGAGCGCGAGGACCGCCAGGAGGACGTTGCGGATGCTGCGGTAGCGATCGAGTTGTGCAGTCAAGGGCGTCCCGGGCCGAATGGGGTCATGCACTCAGTCTACCTGCGGGTGACCCGGATAGGGCGATTCCCCGGACACGCGTGCGACCGGCGCCGGCACCAGCCGCGGAGGCCGACCGTGAACGCGGCGCCGTGTCCGGGCCGGCTTTCGACTCCGCTTCACCGGTCGTGCGCTCGGGCGATGCGCCGGGAGATCGCGGGGCCGAGGCCGTGACTCTCCCTGGAGCGCGAGTCGTCCGCCCGGTACGAGCGCTCGAAGATGCGCTGCGGGCCGGTCCCGTGAAGGAGGTGGTAGCGTGTACGGGATTGCGGAAGGGTGGTAGGCCTACTGGATCCGAACTCGTGCTACCACCGCGAGAGGGCCCCTTCGGCGCGCGATCCCTGGTGTCAGCAGGCGCAGTCTGAGCCTGAGAACGTACCTGTGGCGCGAGTCGTCGGGAGCTGTTGTCGCCGACGTGGGGCTGGGTGCCGGGAGATGTGGCCACGAATTCGGCGACAGAGAGGACCGCCGAGCATGTCCACGCCGCTCGTCAGGGTCACCACCCAGTTCACGCTGCGGCTTCGGGCTGCTGGGCCCGCGCGGGGACGTGCCACCTCTCGACGTTCCTGCTGCCGCAGCGAGGGCACCATGTCGCCACGGCGGGGTCCTCGTAGCCGTTGTCGCGCAGGGCGAACCGGGCATCGCAGTGCTCGCACCTGACCATCAGTCTGCTCATCGTCGCCCCTTGATCGAATGCCGGATGCGGGACGAGCGTACGTCTCTCCATTGGCCCCCGAGTGAGTGGACGACGAGGCGCTGGTTAGTCCTGCGCGCCTGCCCGCGCTCGCTTGCGGGCGCGACGTGTCGGCCTCCCGGCAAGCACTCATGGTCTCCTCACACTCCACTCATGGTCGAGTCGACCGCGCGTGCTATGTACCCATCAACGCCGCGAGGCGCCCGGATGGGTCAAGGAGCCCCGGTGTCATGCATGGGGGCGTCGATCGCGGCATCGAACGAGAGGAGTACGGAATGAAGGTCCTCGTCGCCTACGCAAGCCGGCACGGCTCCACGAGGGGGATCGCCGAGCGCGTCGCCGAGGTGCTCGCCGCCGCGGGCCAGAGCGTCGAGTCAAGAGCGGTCGAGGACGTCGACGACCTCGCCGGCTACGACGCTTTCGTGATCGGCGGCGCCGTCTACATGTTCCACTGGTTGAAGCCGATGTCCAGGTTCCTGCGCCGCAACCGGGAGGTCCTGGCCGAGCGCCCGGTCTGGCTCTTCAGCAGCGGGCCCCTGGGCACCGAGATGACGGACGCCCAAGGGCGCGACGTGCTCGAGGTGTCGGGCGCCAAAGAGGCGGAGGAGGTGGAGGCGGCCATCCATCCATGCGGTCACCGCATGTTCTTCGGCGCGTACTCGACTGGCAAGCCGGTTGGCCTGATGGAGCGCTTCGTCGCGCGAATGCCGGCCGCCCGCGACGCCATGCCGGAGGGTGACTTCCGCGACTGGGACGCGATCGAGGCGTGGGCTGGGGATATCGCGCGGGAGCTGGAGGGCAGCGCCGCGTCGGATGCGCCGAGGCCCTGACGGCCGGAGAGCTCGACGATGCCTCACGCCG
>CAYTRM010000327.1:0-3316 GCA_964440225.1 uncultured Thermoleophilia bacterium
AGGCCAGTGTCGCCTCTTCTACGTGCGACTCAATGATGCTCGTCGTCGCCATCGCCCGCCTTCTTCCAGATCGCAGCCCTGCCTCGCCCCGAGCACTTCAAGTGGCCTTCACGCTGCAGGTCTGCCAACACTCTGTTGATCGTCGGCCGCGGGATGCCGGGGCACGCGTCGACCACGTCACCCACCTTGAACGTATCGGGGAGTCGCCGCACGCAGTCCACCACGAGTTGACCCTTGGCGCCGCGCGTCGTGGAGAGTGCGCCCACGCGAGACTCGAGCTCCTTGTAGGAGGCCACCAGCACACCCAGGAAGTAGTCGAGCCAGGGTGACAGGTCATGCCGCCCTTCGTGCCACCCTTGCGATGACCGGAGCAGCGCCTCGTAATACGTCTCTTTGGACTCCTCGATCGTCTTCTCGAGGCTCACGTACCGACCGACCTCGTAGCCCGCCTGGTAGAGCAGCAGCAATGTCAGCAGGCGCGCCATCCGCCCGTTCCCGTCCAGGAACGGATGGATGCACAAGAAGTCGAGGGTGAACGCCGCGATGAGGACTACCGGGTCGGTCCTCGCGGCGATGGCCTCCTCGCGGTACCACGCGACCAGCTCGTTCACGGCGTCCGCGGTCAAGTACGCCGGCACCGGCTTGAACCGGACGAAAGACGAGCCGTCCGGCAGGAACTCGACGATGTCGTTGTCGGCGCGCTTCCAGTGACCGCCTGCGCCCGGAACGAACCCGTACAGGTCGCGGTGGAACTGCAGGATCACGTTGGCGCTCAGCGAGATGTTGGTTGAGTTGGCGTGGATGGTGGCGAGCACGTCCCGATAGCCTGCGATCTCCTGCTCAGAGCGGTTCTGCGGCGACGTCCTCTCCGCGACCAGCTCCCGGATCCGCTCCGGCGGCGCCACGACGCCCTCGATGCGGTTCGAGGACTCGGTGCTCTGGATGACTGCTATGTCCTTCAGGCTCTCCAGCAGGGCCGGGAACTGGCGGTAGAGATCCTGCCGACCCTTGGATTCGCTGATCGCGCGGATGGCGGCTACGTCAGCGTGGCTGAAGGAGAGGCGCTCCAGATAGCCGGGAGTGAAGCTCCCCCTATGAACTTCATCTGGCATGTCGCGAATTTATCACGAAGTCGCCGAATCGAGTAGTTTCACAACGAGTGATGAGATGATTCGCTCGGGGCTCCCCACGGCCCGCCGGCGGGCCAGCGAGACGCGCACGGCCTGTCCGCCGCCAGCGTCGCCCACGGCTCGAGCAGGAAGCCGCGCAGCGAGTCCACAGCCTCGTCCACGGTGATGACCTCGACTCGGTTCCGGCGCAGGAAGCCGTCCCAGCGTCGGCGCATCACCGAGTCATCGGCGAACTCCTTCGTGGCCGGTGTCGGCAGCTCGACGCCGATCGTGGTCCCGCGTCTCTCGAACGTCAGACGGATTGCGTCCGTCAGTCGTGCTCCGTCGAACTCAAGCCTGGCCGCCAAGGCGACGACATCGTAGACATCCTTCATCCGGCTGTTCAGCATGCCGTGCTGGACCATCGCGTGCAGCTTCTCCGCGATGACCGCCTCCGCCGGATACGTCCGGAGGGTCGGCGGCGGAAAGTCGAGCAGCACCGGCATGGTCACCTCTTCCTCAGGCCGCGCCACAGCGTCCCCGAAGCCGACGTCGACCTGCACCTTGATTCTCATCGTCCCCAGGCGCGATGCGAGGACGATGCGCTTGCCCCCGTAGCTCTGCCCTTCGCGGATCTCCCGAGCATCGATGGTCTGCTCATCGAACATCATGCCGTCGTCCTGTACGGCCTCTCCGCACACATCGGCGAAGACCTCTTGCAGCCTCTCCGCCAAGTCGTCCCCGAACCCCAGAAGGTCGATGTCACGCGTCGGCCGATGTGGGTCCGCCTCCCACACGGCGAACAGTGTGGCGCCCTTCAGCAGGAACGAGGCGCGGTGCTCCGACTCAGAGAGCCGGTAGAGAAAGCGCTCCAGGGCGTACCGAATGAAGAGGTCTTGCGGGTCCTCGCCGGATTCCCTGGAGCGGTTGAGCAGCCGGGCGCGGACCGATGCGGCGACATCGGTCACCGGCCTATCGCTCACGACAGCGCCTCGATGTACGGCCGCATCACGGAGCCGATTCGACACGCCTGCGCGAGTTCCCAGAGTCCGGCGGGCGAGCTCTTACGCTGTTCAAGGCAGTCCCGCAGCGCCTCGATGGCGACGTCGAGGCCCACCAGATGCCGGTACCTGAAGCAGTCCACCACAGTCTTGGGCGCGGAGTACACGTGGACCTCCGCGCCCTCGAGCTCGTGCGTCTCGACGCCGAGCGTCAGAGCAGGGCCGGAGAACCTCATGATGCGCAGCTGAACAGCGGGCTCACGAGGCGCCGCCGCCCGACGATCGAGGGCCATCCAGACCTCGAAGGGGAGCTGCGTAGTCAGCTCGTGGAAGGATAGAGCGCTGAGCAGACACACCACGCCCGCCGGCACCACCTTGGAGGCGAGCACGAGGCCGTGCCCCGCCGTGACCTCCGCCTCGGCAGCCCGGTAGAGCCCTCGACCGACACGCTCCAGGTCGCCGCGACGAACAAGGCGATAGACGCTCTCGGGATGGACGCCCACCGCCGTCGCGTCGGCCAGACGAAACACGCCCATCCTGGCGCTGAGGCGCCGGAGTCGTTCAGCATCTGTCTCGGGTCCGACCATGTGTAGAAGTATCGACAGTTACGCGTGTATGTCAATATCTTTACACATTCATCGACGCAAGCGATCGGACGGCCTGCGCCGGGGCCGCCTCACCATCATGATGTTCTTGTCTGCCGCAATCGCTTGACCTCCCGATGCCCATCGCCGACACTCTTGATGGCTCATCTACCACGCGTAGAAAGAGCAACGACGTCGTCCGCTTGCGGGCGACGTCAGCCTTTGAGGGGGTCTCTTCCGCCGCTTCTCTGCCACTCCGCCGGCATCTGTTTGCGCCGATATGCCTTGTCGACCACGTAGGCCGTCCACAGCATGATGTGATCTCCCCGATCGGCGAGGATGACCGCGTACGTAAAGTCGGGCAGCGCGATGACCACGAGCCGGTCGCCTTGACAGCGCCAAGGCGCGAACCTATCTTTGACAGCGAGGCTGGGAGCTGCGAAGCGGACCCCGGCCTCCTTCTTTGGGCAGAACGACCAGACCCGCTCCCTCGATGCGGCCCTCAGGCGACCGTCTGAACTCGGACTCGATGATCTTGTAGTCCTCGTGCGTCTGCTCGCCGATGGAGGCCAGCGCCCGCGGGCGGGTCGTCGGGGTCGGGTCCGACGAGCAGGTAGACGCC
>CAYTRM010000328.1:0-3309 GCA_964440225.1 uncultured Thermoleophilia bacterium
TGTCCGTCGCCGCCCACAGCACCACACCCCTGTACGTCGACTGGCGCGACCGCTACGAGCTGATCGGCAAGATCGGCAGCGGCGGGTTCGCCGACGTCTACGAAGCGCGCGACGTCACGCTCGACGAGCGCGTCGCGCTCAAAGTCGTGGCCGACGGCCGTTCGATGTCCGGGAGGGTCGTCCGCGAAGTGGAAGCGGCGGCGGCGCTGTCCCACCCCAACATCGTCGCCCTGTACGACTGGTTCGGCGACGGCGAGCGGAGCATCCTCGTGTGGGAACTGGTGAGGGGGGAGCCGCTCGACCGGCTCGGCGGCGCGCTCGGCGACGGCGACGTCGCGGCCGTCGGCGCCGAGCTGCTGGACGCGCTCGCCTTCGCTCACAGCCAGGGGATCATCCACCGCGACATCAAGCCGCAGAACGTGATGCTGAGCGAGGACGGCCACGTCAAGGTCATGGACTTCGGCATCGCCCGTCTGCTGGACGCCGACACGCTCACCGGCGACGGCGACGTCATCGGCACGGTGGCCTACATGTCGCCGGAGCAGGCGGCCGGCCGGCGCGCCGGGCCGCCGAGCGACGTGTACTCCGCCGGCATGGTGCTGTACGAGCTGCTCGCCGGCGAGCACCCGCTGCGCGGCGAGACGCCGGCCGAGACGCTGTCGAACGTCGCCGCGGCGCGGCTGCCCTCGCTGTCCGCGCTGCGCCCGGACCTGCCGGACGACCTGGTCGCGCTGGTCGACGACGCCTGCGCCGCGCGTCCGGGCGAGCGTCCGAACGCGGCCGAGCTCAGCGAGGCCTTCGGCGAGCTGCTGCGCAGCGGCACGCTGCAGGCCCGGCGCCTGCGCAAGGCGCAGAGGCTCGTGCGCCCGCTCGGCCGGGCCGCGGCGGCGGTCGAGCGCGCCGGCGGCGCGGCGCTGGCCGCCGTGACCGGCGGCTTCGTGCTCGGCGCGCTGCCGGCCTACCCGCAGAGCTGGACGCTGCCGCTGATCGCGCTCAGCGCCGCCGTCTGGGCGGTCGCTCCGCAGGCCGGGCTCGCCTGGCTGCTGGGCATCCTCGCGTTCCCGGTCCTCAATGTCTCGCTCAGCCTCGGGGCCGCGTATCTTGCGTTCGCGGTCGCCGTCTTCCTGCTCGCGCGCGGCCGGCCGATCGTCGCCCTGTGGCCCGTCCTGGCGCTGCTGCTGACACCCGTGTATCTGACGTTGCTGGCGCCGGCAGGGGCGGCGGTCCTGGGCCGCGTGCGCGGCCCGCTCACCGCCGCCTGGGCCGGCGCCGGCACCATGGTCTACCTGCTTCTGGTGCGGGCGCCGCGCGGTCCGTTCACGCTCGACCAGCCGCGGCGGCCGCTCGGTGAAGAGCTCAGCGCGGCCGGCGACCCGTTCACCGCCGCCGGGCGCGTGCTCGCGCACGTGCTGGCGGCGCCGTGCCTGCTGCAGGCCGCCCTCTGGGCCGGGCTCGCGCTGGCGATCGGTCTCGCGCTGTCCCGCGGGCGTCTCGAGACTCGTCTCTGGGTGTGGGCGCTCGCCTTCGCCGCGGTGTTCGCCGCGTATCGCGTCGTGCCCGCGGTCGTGTGGGGCTATCCGGCCGAGCCGTGGCCGCTCGTCTGGAGTGTGGCGCTCCCCGCCGCCGTGATACTCTTTCCGTTGGTCCTGACGACCGGTGACGCACCGGAGGAGCGCGACGATGGGGATCTTCAGGAAGGCTGAGAAGAAGCTCGAGGGCCTGGTAGAGGGCGGTTTCGGGCGGGCGTTCAAGTCCAGCGTGCAGCCGGTGGAGCTGGCGCACAAGCTGGCCAAGGAGATGGGCGACCACAAGACGGTCGGCGTCTCCAATGTCTACGTTCCCAACGAATTCGACGTGTATCTCGGCCAAGCCGACTTCGAGCACCTCACCTCGTTCGAGGATTCTCTCAGGGGCGAGCTCTCCAACTACGTCACCGCGTTCGCGCGCCGCGAAGGCTGGACGCTGGTCGCGCCGCCGCGCATCGAGCTGCACCAGGACGACGACCTGCGTGTCGGCGAGTTCGGCATCGCGACGCGCACCGTCAGCGCGCCGCTGGAGGCTCCGGGCGCGGACGAGGGCGCGGACGCCGGCGCGTTCGCCGCGGCTCCGCCGCCGATGGCGTCGCCGCCGGCCGGACCGGTCGTCGACCAGACGGTGCTCTACCAGGGACCGGCGGTGCCGCCGGCAGCGGCAGCGGCCGCCGCCCCGGCGCGCGGCGGCGCGCCACGCGCCGTGCTGCGCGGCCGCCAGGGCGACCACACGCTCGGCGACACGGTGACGGTGCTCGGCCGCAGCCGGCGCTGCGACATCGTCCTCACCGATCCCAACGTCTCGCGTGAGCACGCCGAGATCCGCCGCCAGGACGACGGCTTCCTGCTGCGCGATCTCGGGTCCACCAACGGCACCCGCGTCAACCGGCGCGACGTCAAGCAGGCGGTCCTCCAGAGCGGGGACCGCATCGAGTTTGGCAGCACGGAGCTTCTGTTCGAGAGGCAGCCCTGACCCGGCGGCCCAGGTGAGCGCGGCGCCGGCAGCCCCCGGCGGGGAACGGCGCGGGAGAGTCTCATGATCGACATCGTTCTGCTCGTCTTGAAGATCGCCATCCTGGTCCTCCTGTATCTGTTCATCTGGCGGATCGTGAGGACGGCGGTGTCGAGTGTCCGCGGCGAGGGCGCGGTCGCCGCGGGGGTCGTGGCACCCGATGTCGCGCTGCCCGCCGGCGACCGGCTGGCGCCGGTCTTCACGCCGGAGGACCGCGACCAGCGCCGCGAGGATCGTCTGGTCGAGCGCACCGTGGCCGGCGAGAAGATGGACTTCTCGCAGCACATCAACCCCCGCCTCATCGTCGAGGAGAGCCCCATCGTGCCTGCCGGGGTCGTGTTCCCGCTCGAGGGCTGGATCACCGTGGGCAGGGGGGGCACCAGCGACATCGTGCTCGACGAGCAGTTCGTCTCGGGCGCCCACGCGCGCCTCGTGCCGCGGGGCCAGTACTACTTCGTCGAGGATCTCGGCAGCACGAACGGGACCTTCGTGAACGAGAAGCAGGTGACGGAGGCGCAGCTCAGGCTGGACAGCCGGCTGCGCATCGGCGAGACCACGTTCCGCTACGAGGAGTGAGCGCCAGGTGACGCTCGTCGCCCGCCACGGCGCTCTCACCGATATCGGGCTGCACCGCAAGACGAACGAAGACACGTTCGTGGTGGAGCCGCCGCTCTACGCCGTCTGTGACGGCATGGGCGGCGCCCAGGCCGGTGAGGTCGCCAGCGGCCTGGCCGCGGAGACGCTGGCCGCGGCGGTCGCCGCCGGCCG
>CAYTRM010000329.1:0-3297 GCA_964440225.1 uncultured Thermoleophilia bacterium
GCCGGACGGCAGGTGCGCGATGAGGGCCGGCGTCTTCCTCTGCGAGTGCGGAGGCAACATCAGCGGCGTGCTCGACCTCGAGGACCTGGCCGGGCACGTCCGCGACTTCGACGGCGTCGTCACCGTCGCCATCAACCAGTTCATGTGCGGCACCGAGGGGCACCAGGCCATCTCGGAGTCCGTCGAGGAGCGCGGGCTCGACCACCTCGTCGTCGCGAGCTGCTCCCCGCGCTTCCAGGGCCCGACGTTCGAGCGCATCGCCCGGGAGTTGGGGCTCGGCGAGAACGCCGTCGCCTTCGCCAACATCCGTGAGGGCTGCTCCTTCGTCCACCGCGACCAGCCGGCGCTCGCGCAGGAGAAGGCGAAGAGCATCATCGCCGGCGCGATCGCCCGCGCGCGACAGCAGAGCGATCTTCCGCGCCGGCGCACCTTCCTGCACCGCACCGCGCTGGTGGTCGGCGGCGGCATCGCCGGCATGACGGCCGCCGAGGAGCTCGCCGCCGCCGGCATCGACGTGCACATCGTCGAGCGCCGGCAGTCTCTGGGCGGCTACATGGCGCGACTCTGCAAGACCTTCCCCACTGAGGACTGCGCGATGTGCTCGCTGGCGCCGCGCCTTACGAGCACCGCCCTCGAGGGCCGCATCAACGTGCACACACTCACCGAGGTCGATGCCGTCACCGGGCCGCCCGGCGAGTTCAGCGTGACCCTTCGCCACAAGCCGCGCTACGTGAGCGAGGCCTGCGTGGGCTGCGGCGAGTGCGCCGCCGTGTGCCCCGTCAGCTACCCGAGCGAGTTCGAGTTCGGCGTCGCCGACCGCACCGCGATCTCGCGGCCCTTCGCCGGAGCCGTTCCGGCGACCTTCGCCGTGGAGCGCAAGGGCTGGAGCCCGTGCAAGAGCGCCTGCGCCGTCCACACGAGCGCTCAGGGCTACGTCGCGCTGATCGCCGCCGGCCGCTTCGAGGAAGCGTATCGCGTGGCCAGTGAGCCGAACCCCTTCAGCAGCGTCTGCGGGCGCATCTGCACGCGCCTCTGCGAGACGGCGTGCGCCCGCGGCAAGGTCGACGATCCCGTGGCCATCGCGGCGCTCAAACGCTTCGTCGCCGACACCGTGGGGCCGACGCTGCCGGTGCAGCCGGCGCCCGTCATCCACGACGAAGGCGTGGCCATCGTCGGCGCCGGCCCCGCCGGCCTCACCTGCGCCCGCGACCTCGCCGACCTGGGGTACAGGGTCACGGTGTTCGAGTCGCAGCCGATGCCGGGCGGCATGCTGCGCCTCGGGATCCCCGACTACCGCCTCCCGCACGACGTGATCCAGCGCGAGGTCGAGCAGATCCTCGCCAAGGGCGTCGAGCTCCGGCTCGGGCAGCGGGCGGGAGCCGACTTCACCATCGACGAACTCCTGGATCGAGACTACCGCGCCGTCTTCCTGGCCACAGGCCTGCAGAAGAGCGCCCCGGTCGAGCTCCCCGGCGGCGACCTGCGCGGAGTGACCCGCGCCGTGGAGCTCCTCCGCGAGCTCAACCTCGGCGGCACGCCGGCCGTCGGCGAGAAGGTCGTCGTGATCGGCGGCGGCGACGTGGCGCTCGACGCCGCGCGCAGCGCCATCCGCCTCCAGAAGCAGGCCGGCCACTCGCCCGACGTGACGCTCGTGTACCGCCGCACCCGCGTCGAGATGCCGGCCAACGTCACCGAGGTCGAAGAGGCCCGGGAGGAAGGCCTGACGGTGGAGTTCCTCGTCCAGCCGCTGGCGATCCGCGATCGCGACGGCGCGGTGGCCGGTATCGAGCTGCAGCGCTGCGAGCTGGGCGACGCCGACGCGTCCGGCCGCCGCCAGCCCGTGCCGGTCGACGGCTCCGAGTTCGAGCTCGAGGCCGACACGGTGATCTTCGCCGTCGGCCAGGCCCTGGTCGACGACTTCGCCCGTGGCTGCGAGGGCCTGGACCTCGAGAACGGCCAGATCCGCGTCGACCGCGAGACGATGATGACGACGCGCGCCGGCGTGTTCGCCGGCGGCGACGCGGCCGCGATGGGCTTCTACACCGCCATCGAGGCCGTGGCGGCCGGCCGCCGCGCCGCCGCCGCCATCCACAACCACCTGCGCGGCGAGCGCCTGCTGCCCGTGTGGGACGACGTGGCCGAGACCGCCCGGCCGAGCGACGCCGAGCTCGACGCCGTCGCGATCGGCCAGCGCGTCCCCATGACGCTGGTCGACGGCCTCGAGCGACGCGCGACCTGGAGCGAAGTCAGCCACGGCTACACGGCCGAGGAGGCCGTCGCGGAGGCGAAGCGCTGCCTGAACTGCGCCGGGTGCAGCGACTGCGGATCGTGCGTCCAGGCCTGTCCGTCCGGCGCTGTGGACTGGGACCAGACCGAGACGCTCGAGGATCTGACCGTCGGCGCCGTGATCATCGCCACCGGTCACCAGGAGTTCGACGCGAGGCGCAAGGCTCCCCTCGGCTACGGACGCCACAAGAACGTGCTGACCCAGAGCCAGGTGGCGCGCCTGCTCTCCGCCGCCGGCCCGACGGAGGGCGAGCTGGTGCGTCCGTCGGACGGCGCCGTCCCGAAGAGGATCCTCATGCTGCAGTGCGTCGGGTCGCGCGACATCACATCGACCGGCAACGAGCACTGCTCGGCCATCTGCTGCCTCTTCGCGACGCTCCACTCTTCGCTCATCAAGCAGCACTACCCCGACGCCGACGTGACCATCGGCTACACCGACCTGCGCGCGCCCGGCAAGGCGCACGAGGAGTACTACCGCCTCGTGCAGGAGCGCGGCGTGCGCTACGTGCGCGGCCGCTTCGGCGAGGTCCAGGAGGAGGAGAACGGGGATCTCCGGGTGCGCTTCGAGGACACGATGACGGGACGCAAGCAGGAGGACCTCTACGACATGGTCATCCTGTCCGCGGGCCTCGAGGCCAGCGACGGCACGCGCGACATCGCCCGTGTCGCCGGCCTGCAGACCGGCGCCGCGGGCTTCATCCGCGAGTACCACCCCAAGCTGCGGCCCGTGGACACGCAGCGCAGCGGCATGTTCGTCGCCGGCACGGCGCAGGGGCCCAAGACGATCCCCGAGTCGATCGCCCAGGCGAAGGCCGCGGCGGCAAGAGCCATGGCGATGCTCTCGACGGGCTTCGTGCTCACGCCGGCGCAGGTCGCCGCGAGCGACCCGGCGGTGTGCATCGGCTGCGGCGTCTGCGAGACCGCCTGCCCGCAGCTCGCGGTGACGCTGACGGTGGGCGACGGCGCCCACTCGGTGGTCGATCCCAACATCTGCCGCGGCTGCGGCATCTG
>CAYTRM010000330.1:0-3276 GCA_964440225.1 uncultured Thermoleophilia bacterium
TTCACGGGCTGGCTCGAGAGCCAGCGGCCCGTCCTGATGCAGGCCAACAACCGACGTCCGCCGCGTCGCGCATCTACCTCTACAAGCTCACCACCGACGTCGGCCAGGCACCGTGCGTCCAGGACGGTCTCCTGACGCTCGCCATCTGCAAGCCGATGATCCGCACGACGGCCCGGGCCGGAGACCTCATCTTCGGCTTCGCCGCCAACCGCATGGACCCCCGCGGCCGCGCGACCGACAACCACCTCATCTACGTCGCGCGGGTTGAAGAGAGGTTCTCCGGATTCGACTACTACGGCCGCGCGGAGTTCGCAGATCGGATGGACTGCGTCTACGAGCCGGCGGGAGAGGGCTTCGCCTGGCGTGCGGGAGCGCGCTGTCACGGACCCGAGGACCTGGTTCATGACCTTGGCGATGGTCCCGTCTACCGCCGAGCTGTCGTCCTCGCAAGCAGGGACTTCCGCCACTTCGACTCCGCGGGCAGTCCGGACTACAAGACACAGTTCCCCGCTGTGAAGGACGCCGTCGAACGCATGTTGACCTGCTGGTGGGGCCAGAGGCCGGCGAGCCGGGTGCCCTTGTACTCGAGCTCGCCGTGGAAGCCGAGGACGAACTCCGCCGCCATGCCCACCTCGATGGCGAGGTCGGTCGTGGCGGCCAGCTCCTCCACCGTCTCGAGCACGGCGAGGAACTCGGCGTCGCCGGCCGACGCCGTGGTGTCGAAGTTGATGCCGTCGGCGCCGACCGCAGCCATGTGGCCGGCCACGTAGAGCATGTCGGCCTTGCAGGCCTCGGCCATCAGCAGCTGCGCCTCGCGCGCCTCGGCGATCCGCCCGCGGGGCAGCAGATCGGCCGGGTTGGGGAAGGGGCCGTCCGGCTGTGCGTAGAGGCCGAAGTTGGGCATCGCCCCGTAGAAGACGGGGAAGATCGTCGTGAGCAGGGCCTGCTCCACGCCCACGGCCTCCAGAGCCACGATCGGCTTGACCGGCTTGTACGAGTAGTCGGGGTGGCCGATCTCCATGGTGTCGAAGCAGAAGGCGCGCTCGAAGACGCGCATGGCCTGCTCGCGCGAGAGGCCGATGCCGACGCCGCTCGAGAGCTGCGCCGAGTACAGCGTGTTGACCGAGCCGTCCTTGGTGAGGATCACCTCGTGGCCCGGCTCGACGCCGACGATGCGGCCCTTGGAGGCGAACAGGTCGAAGAGGTAGTCGAACTCGTCCTCCCCGAGAGGCGGCACCTTGCCGCGCTTCACGGCATCGGCGCAGCCCGCCTCCAGGTCGGCCCTCAGCTCCTCGGGGGTGAGCTCGGTCACGTAGCCGTCGCCCATGCGCGTGCGGATCGTGCTCACGACACACCCAGCTCGGTCTCGGCGCTGCGGATGATCGCCTGGAAGTGCTCGGCGACGCCCTCCGGCAGCGGGTCCGGCACGTGCGTCTCGAGGATCGTCCGGGCCCTGACCAGAGCGCGCTCCTGCAGCGTCGTCGACCCGGCGGCCTTCCACTCCTCGCGGACCCGCCTGTCGATCAGCTTCGGCTGCGACTGCCGGCGCATGTGCGCCATGGTGTGCTCGTGGCTCAGGAAGTCGCCGAACGGCCCGATCTCCCCGATCACGTCGACGGCCAGCTCCTCGTCGTCGACGCGGATGCCGCGGACGGACTGCTTGATCATGCCGGCGAACTCGTCGTCCATGACGAGCTGGCCGAAATCGAAGGTCATGCCCGACTCGATCATCCCCAGACCGTAGATGAGGTTGGCGCCTGCCAACGCCGGCATCAGGCCGGTCAGGGTCTTCTCGTGGCCACTCTGGGCATCGACCACTTTGGAGTCGCCCTACGCACCCGCCACCCAGCTGGGCAGCAGGTAGAAGCGGGCGATCTGGGCGACGGCGGCGTTGATGAGCCCGCATTCGGGCGAGCCCACGCTCGCGGACGCCAGGCGCAGATCCATGGCGGTGGTGGAACTGCCGTAGACCACGGCGGCCCCGGGCCGGGTGAGCTGGCTGAGCGTGAGCCCCGCCAGAACCTCGGCGTTGTGGGTGACCAGCGTCCCCGCGAGCGTCACCGGGGACGAGCCTCCGGCCATCGCCATCGAGAGGATGTTCACGGCCACGTAGCCACGGGCCGCCGCCATGATGATCTCGCAGGTGTCCTTCACCAGCTTGAGCGGGCTCACAGGACAGGTGATGAACGAGATGATCGGCCGCTCGCGCAGCTTGTCCCGGCCGCCGACGACGGCGGCCGCCATCTCGAGGAGCTTCCCGGACAGGTAGCCGTTGCCCGAGCCCATGAACCCGTGCTTGGACGTGTTCGTCATCCACGCCTCGGCCTGGTGCAGGTGCACCACTCGCTGGTCGACGTCTTCGGCCACCACGGCGCGCTCGTAAACGTCGACGTTGGGCAACGCGTCGACGGCCTTGGCCGTGTCGGCCACGTCCTGCCGCGTCGGGACGCGCAGCTCGCCGGTGTACGGGTCGACGATCTGCACGCCCTCGCCGAAGTTGGTGAAGCCGACGCGCCCGGCCTCGAGCACGACGTCGTTCTTGGGGTTGCGGCCGGCCAGCACGAGCTTGCTCGGGGCGGTGCGGACCGCCTGCTCGACGACGTGGCCGGGGATGCGGACGACGCCCCTGTCGTCCACCGTGGCGCCCGCCACGGCGAAGACCTCGCGGGCCTCCTCGTCCTCGACGAACACGCCGGTGCGCTCCAGGACCTCCAGGGTGCCGAGATGGATGTCGGCGAGGTCGTCGTCGGTCAGTACGCGGAGCTGCACGCCGTCGCTGCGCATGCGCCCCGCGTGGAGATTTCGTTTCACGGGCGGACCTCCCTCGTCCGGTTCGGACGGTGCTGGCTCTTCATCGATAGTCGCCTTTCTCTCACGCAGGATGGTCGGCCGGCCCGACGCCGCAGACCGCTGCTCACGCGCAAACCTTCTGCGGTCGCCGTCATCGCGCCAGCTCCTTCGCCCGCTCCACCGCCATGCCGGCGTTGGCGCCGTAGCCGTCGGCGCCGACCTCATCCGCGTAGGCCTGAGTGACGGGGGCGCCGCCGACCATCACCTTGACCGAGCCCCTGAGGCCGGCGTCCTTGAGCGCCGCGATCGTCTCGGCCATGTGCGGCAGGGTCGTCGTGAGCAGAGCGCTCATGCCGAGGAGCTGCGCCCCGTGCTCGCGCACGGCGGCGACGAAGTCCTGCGCCTTCACCCCGGTGCCGAGGTTCACGACCGTGAAGCCGGCGCCCTGGAGGAGCATGCCGACGAGGTTCTTGCCGATGTCGTGCA
>CAYTRM010000331.1:0-3244 GCA_964440225.1 uncultured Thermoleophilia bacterium
GCCGTCCGGCCCGTGCAGCGACTCGACGATGCGCAGCGCATCTTTGAGGCTCGCGCCCGACTGCTCGCGCACCAGGCGGATCGCCTCCTTCTTCTCGCCTCTGGCGATCAGGTCGGCGACCTCCGGCGAGACCTCCCACTCCGGCGCCGGCGCCTCACTCATGCCCAGCTGGCGCAGCAGCAGCGTCAGCTGCGCCTCCAGGCGGTCCACCCGCTGCCTCAGCTTGACGAGCTCGTCCTCGACGTCGTTCATGCGCACCTTCTCCCTTGCATCCGCGGGTGAGCCGCGGGACCTTGGCCGGCGAGATCCCGCCGTCCCTCTTCTTACCCCGCCGGCGCCACCTCCCCTGCCGCACGCCCGTTCCTTCCGGGCGGGCGGCGCTCGGGGTACGATGGCGAAGGCTCGCACAACGCGGCGCGCGCGAGGTTCCACGAGATTGGACGACATGCCCGGCACACACGACCATGAGGCTTCCATCGAGACGCCAGCCGTCCGCCTGGCGGACGTCGCCGTCGAGTGGTTCGGCGACGAGGCCGTGGCCCTCGTGATCGCGCGCGAGCGCTTCGTCACGCTCGACCGCAGCGGCGGCGAGATCCTCGACGCGGCGGTCGCGGCGCTCGCCGACAAGGCTCTGCGCCCGGTCGACGTCGCCGCGTTCCTCGCCGGCCGCTACGCGCTCACCGGCGATGAGGCCGCGGCGGCCTCCGAGAGGCTCGTCGGCGACTGGCTGGGCTGCGGCATCCTGGAGCCGGCGTGAGCGAGGTCACCGTCGGCTCCCGGGTGACCCCCGCCGCACAGGTGCAACTCCGCAGCGAGGGGGAGGACGGCGCGCTGCTCTACGACCCCGAGACGGACCGGGTGGTGATCCTCAACCCCACCGCGGCCGCCGTGTGGAGCCTGCTGGACGGCAGCCGGACGGTAGCGGAGGTCGTGGCCGCGCTCGCGGCGGAGTACGAGGGCATGGGTCCCGACGCCGAGGCGCAGGTCCTGCGGACCGTACAGGCGTTCGTCCACCGCGGCGCGGCGCACCTGCCACGCGCCTGATCACGCAGGTCGCCGATCACGCTGCCGCCGCTCAGGCCATCGCGACGGCCACCAGCGGCCAGTACTCCGCCCCCTTGGGCACCTCCAGCGTCGCCGCCGGCACCTCCCTGGCCAGCGCCGCCGCGACGGCGAACAGCTCGCGCGTGAACATGCGGCGCGTGCCGAAGACCGCGGCGTACTCGGCCAGGCCAAGGTAGAGAGGCCGGACGGCCTCGGCCGGGCGAAGGGCCGTCAGGCCCAGCCTCCCGGCTTTGCGCAGGACGACAGCGACCTGCACGGGCGCGCACTCCCCGAGGCGCCACGGCGCCACCCCGGGCACGCTCTCGCCGCGGCCCAGCAGATAGCCCCACGTGGGCAGAGGGCTGGCGAGCCATCCGCCTTGCTCATCCGCCGGCCACACCAGCGCCGCGTCGTCGCCCAGCACCCGCCACGGGGCGGGCAGCCGGCGCAGGGCCGTCGACTTGCCGCCGCCTGCCTGTGCCAGGAAAAGCGCGGCCCTGCCGCTCCGGACGGCCAGCCCGGCGTGCACGATGGCCCCGCCGAGCGCCAGGGCGTCGCGCAGGATGACGAGCCACGGCAGCACGAGGGGGCACGGCGCGGCCTCCGGCCGCTCGGCCATGATGCAGAGGCGGCTGCTCGGGTGCCACCAGGTCGCCGTCTTCAGGGCGTCGAGCGAGAGCGCCCAGCCGCTTGCGGGAGCGTCCGGCAGGCAGAGCGCCGCGACGTCCGCGGGCAGTCCGCCGGCTATCGCGAGCGGCCGGTCGCCGGGCGCGGACGCGCGCCGCAGGAGCAGGCACTGCCTCGCCGCTTCACGCGCGGGCGCGGGCCTCGGCCCCGCCTCCAGGGCGACCTCCTCGCCGAGCCTCTCCGTCTGCTCGGCGGCCCACTCATCGGCCGGCGTGACGTCGTACGTCAGCGGACCCAGCACCAGGCGGACGGTCCGGCCGGATCCCTCCCGCACGCACACCCCCTCTGTCACTTCTCGCGGCTTCGGGGTACCATACCAGCAGCACGGGAACGAAAGACCCGACATCCGACCGAGGGGTGACGATGAGCGGCAAGAAGTGGATCGAGCCGGAACTGCGCGAGGTCACCGACGTGCCCGCGGCGTGGGGCGAGTGCATGCCGGGCAGCACGCCGTTCCCCGGCCCCCCCTGCGACATGGGCGGCGTCGACATGCCGATAGGCTGCTACAACGGCGAAATGGACTTCATGGACTGCATGACCGGCTCGATGTTCGGCGGACCAGTCTGACGAGCACGGCCTCGGACGGCCGCATCTGACCGGTCAGCGGCGCCGGCTCGCCGGGAACAACCCGGCGCGGTCGGCCTCCTCGCAGAACCAGAACGGCGCGAAGAGGTCCGTGCTCCGGTAGTAGTTCTGCGCCACGCACGCGCCCAGGCAGGCGCGGCTGAGCAGGCACTCCCCGCACACGCCCCCCAGACGGCCGGGTAGCCCCTCGCGGATGCTCTGCAGCACCGGGTGCGAGGCCCAGAGGTCGGCGAGCGCAGCCTCACCGACCCTCCCGAACACCATCTCCGGGATCTGCTCCCCGATGCCGCACAGCGCGTACTGCGCGCTCGCCAGCACCCCGAGGATCCCGCGGATGCCGCAGCGGCCGTCGTGCGGCCCCGCCACGCGCCCGAGCGGGCGGAACGCCGCCGGGTAGTCGAAGTACACCGCCAGCTCGAGCGCCGGCGCGAGCTCGCGCTCGACGCGCCGGCCGATGCGGATGTAGTCGGCCACCGTCAGGGCGTCGTCGCTCTGCTGCAGGCCCTCGCCCCGCGCCGTCGGCTGCAGCACGTTGACCTTCAGAGACCCCGCCCCCAGCCCCTTGACCAGGGCCATGACGGCCTCGAGCTCCTCCTCGTTCGCGCGCATGAGCGTGAAGATCACCTGCGTGCGCACGCCCGCCTGCGCGAGCAGGCGAACCGCCCGCGTCGCTCCGTCGAAGGCCCCCCGGACCCCTCGCACGGCGTCGTGCGTCTCCGCGACGGCGCCGTCCAGGCTCACCGAGACATGCGGCGACCGCGGCAGCGTGAGGCCGCCGAGCCGCTCCGCCAGCGCCGGCGTGAGCAGGGTGCCGTTGGTCTCCACGTTCAGGGTGAGGCCCTCGCGCTCGACGACGTCCAGCACCTCGCCGATGCGCGGGTGCAGCAGCGGCTCGCCGCCGGTGAGCTTGACGCCCTGCAGACCCAGG
>CAYTRM010000332.1:0-3230 GCA_964440225.1 uncultured Thermoleophilia bacterium
GGCGCCAAGCCGGCCGGCGACGTCGTCTTTTGCACCAATACGGACGAGGAGTCGAGCGGCGCCGGCTCTCAAGCCTGCGCCGCCCACGGCGTGCGCGCCGACGCCGGCCTCTGCGCCGAGCCCACCGGCTTCGATGTCTGGGTGGCCTGCCGGGGCGGCGAGAACCCGGTGGTCCGCACGCTCGGCCGCACCGGCCACGCGGAGATGCACCACCCGCACTGGCGCGACGGCGGCCCGGTCAACGCCATCGACAAGATGGAGCTGGTGCTCGCGAGCCTGCGCGCGCTGCGCGAGGAGTGGGCGAGCCGCCCCGAGTTCGAGCACCCGTACCTGCACAAGCCGCACGTGCTCCCGACGGTGATCAGGGGCGGCGAGTGGATGGTCACCTTCCCGTCGTCGTGCGAGGCGGTGCTCTCCGTTGTGTACATGCCGTCACAGGTGGACGGCGACCGCGGCGGCCAGGACGTGTTCGACGAGGTCGAGGCCTGGGTCAAGGCCGCCGCCGACCAGGACGAGTGGCTGGCCGAGCACCCCGTGGAGTGGGAGTGGCCGTGCGACATCGTGCCGGCCGAGGTGCCGGACGACGACCCGATCGTGACGGACACGCTGGCCGCCGCCGCCGACGTCGGGCGGCCCGGTCGCATCAGTGGCCTGGACTCGTGGCACGACGCCGCCGTGTTCACGCGCGTGGCCGGCACCCCTACGGTCTCCTTCGGGCCCGGCGACCTCGGCAAGGCGCACACCATCGACGAGTGCGTGCCGGTCGACGACCTCGTCGACCACGCGGCCGCCGTCGCGCTCATGCTCCTGCGCTGGTGCGGCGTGGCCGGCTAGCGCGAGCGCGTCTACCGAGGGGAGCGCCGGCCGGGCCGTGTCCGCTCCGGCCGCAGCCGCCGCGGCCCGGCACGTACCCGGCGCCACGGCCGTCAGCGGGCCTGTACAATGCCGCCTGAGGCGGTCCCGCCTCACGGGGGGGTCGACGGCAAAGGGCGATCCGTGGAGAGACGAGTCCGGCGCTGGGCACAGCTCAAGCTCCCGCAGCTGCCCGTTCGCGAGTGGCTGCCGCGCTACGAGCGGCGCTGGCTGCGGCCCGACATCGTCGCGGCGGCGGCTGTCTGGGCGGTGCTCGTGCCCGAGGGCATGGCCTACGCCTCGCTCGCCGGCTTGCCGCCGGCGACGGGTCTGTTCGCCGCTCTCGTGCCGCTGCTGGCCTATGCAGCCCTCGGCACGTGCCGTCAGCTGACGGTCGGCCCCAGCTCGGCTGTCGCGGCCTTCTCCGCCGCCGCCGTGGCGCCGTTCGCGGCCGGCGACACCGCGCGGTTCATCGCCCTGTCGGCGCTGCTGGCCCTCCTGGTCGGCGGGCTTCTCCTCGTCGCCGGGCTCGCCCGCGCCGGCTTCATCGCCGACTTCTTCGCCCGCCCGGTGCTGACGGGGTTCATCGCCGGCCTGGCGCTCGTCATCGCCGTGGGGCAGCTCGCCAAGCTGCTAGGCGTCGAGGGCGGCGGCACCGGCTTCTTCGGCAAGCTCGAGGCGCTGGTGCGGGAGCTCGGCTCGACCAATCTGACCGCGCTTGCGCTGGGGGCCGCGTCTCTGGCGCTGATCTTCGCCCTGCGACGCGTTGCGCCCAAGGTGCCCGCGATGCTGGTCGCCGTCGTGCTGGGTATCGTCGCCGTATCCGTCCTCGGGCTTCAGGAGCAAGGCGTCAAGATCGTCGGGGATATTCCCGCCGGCCTGCCTCGGCCGGCCATCCCGAGCTTCGGCATCGGGGACGTGACCGGCCTGCTGCCCGACGCCCTGGCGCTCGCCCTCATCGCCTTCGCGGAGTCGATCGCCGGCGCGCGCGCGTTCGGCGCGAAGCACGGCTACGAGGTCGACGCCGACCAGGAGCTCGTAGCCCTCGGCGTCGCCAACCTGGGCGCCGGTCTCCTCCAGGGCTTCTCCGTTGACGCCAGTCTCTCGCGCTCCGCCGTGGCGGACGATGCGGGAGTCAGGTCGCAGCTCTCCGGCGTCATCCTCTTCGTCTTCCTGGTGGTGACGATGCTCCTGCTGATGCCGCTGTTCCACGATCTGCCCGAGGCCGTCCTCGGGGCGATCGTCATCGCGGCCGTCGCCCATCTCGTCGACGTCGGCGCGCTGCGCCGGCTGTGGAGGGCCGACGGCACCGACTTCCTGCTCGCGATCCTCTGCCTCACCGGCGTCCTGGTCTTCGGCATCCTCGTCGGCCTCGTCATAGCAGTCGTGGTCTCGCTGCTTGCGCTGGTCGTCCGGGCCTACAGGCCCACCAGCGCCGTCCTGGGCAGAGCCCCCGGGGCGCTCGACGACGAGACCCTGCGCTACCGCGGGGTGGAGGACCATCCCGAGTACGAGACGTTCCCCGGCCTCGTCATCCTCCGCATAGACGGCGAGCTCTTCTTCGCCAACGCGCGCTGGTTCAGTAAGACGGTGCGCTCGCTTGTCCGCGAACAGCCGGCGCCGGTGCGCGAGGTGCTCGTCCACGCCGGCGCCGTCCCCCACCTCGACACCACCGCGGCGGCGATGCTCAAGGAGCTGATCGGGGAGCTGGGGGCAATGGGTATCGAGCTGCACTTCGCGCGCGTGACGACGCCCCTGTTCGAGAACCTCGATCTCAACGGCATCGTGGCGCTCGTCGGCCTCGATCGCTTCCACGAGACCGTCGCCGCCGGCGTCGCCGACTTCCTGCTGCGTCACCGCGGGGCCGGCGACGTGCAGTGGGAAGACCGGTGACCTGCGGAGGATCGATGCAACGGCGGTCAGGGCTTGACCAGCGTCAAGAATCCAGACTGCCGTAGCCGGGAATCGTCCCAACCAACACCATCTGCCCCGCGCGGGCGCCAGCGAGGAACGGAGTCATCATGCAGACCATCACCGCCGACACGCTCCCTGTTGCCGACAACCCTCACGGCGTCGACGTGCGGCATCTCCACACCAGCCCCCACGTGGTGGTCTCGCAGATCACGCTGGAGCCGGGCGAGGCCGTGAAGCCGCACAAAGCGCCGGTCGACGCCTTCTTCTACATCCTCGAGGGCGCGCCGACGATCGAGATCGAGGGAGAGACCGTCGTGGCTTCGGCCGACATGCTGGTTCCGAGCACGGCCGGGCATCTGCACACGATCCGCAATGAGGGTGACGCCCGCGCGCGCATCCTCCTCGCGAAGACGCCGAACCCGAAGCCCTGACGCGCCGGGCCGGCCGGCGCTACGGGCGCACGG
>CAYTRM010000333.1:0-3227 GCA_964440225.1 uncultured Thermoleophilia bacterium
GCGATCTGGAGGCGCTCGGGGTGCCGCGCGTGTGGCTTTCGCGGCTGCGACGCAAAGGGCTGGTCGAACGGGTCGCGCGCGGGCTGTACGTAGCTGTAGGCGCCGACGTCACGGAGCATCACACGATGGTAGAGGTGGCCAAGAGAATCCCGAACGGCGTGGTGTGCCTCATCTCCGCCCTCAGCGTCCACGAGCTCACCACGCAGCTCCCCGGCGAGGTGTGGCTGGCCGTCGACCGCAAGGCATGGGCGCCTCGCGTGCCCGACCTGCCGGTGAGGCTTGTGCGTTTCTCCGGCGCCGCTCTCACGCTCGGGGTGGAGGACCACCTCATCGAGGGCGTCCCGGTGCGCGTGTATTCGGCGGCCAAGACAGTCGTCGACTGTTTTCGCTATCGCAACAAGGTCGGCATCGATGTCGCCGTCGAGGCGCTGCGCGACTGCGTCGCGGCGCGCAAGGCGACCATCGCGGAGCTCGGCGAGTGCGCGCGGCAGCTGCGCGCCGAGAACGTCATGAGGCCGTATCTCGAGTCGCTGATCACGTAGCCGTGCCGGTCAACGTCGCAGCATCCGTCTTCGACCGGCTCAAGCGCTCGGCGCGGGCGGCGAACAAGGACTTCAACCTCGCACTTGACCGCTACGCCGCGGAGCGGCTCCTGTACAGGCTCTCGTGCTCGCGGCACGCGGGCTCCTTCCTGCTCAAAGGGGCGATGCTGTTCGCCGTCTGGGAGAGGGAGCCACACCGACCTACCCGGGACATCGACCTCCTCGGCTTCGGCGACGATTCCGAGGAACGCGTTCGCAGGGTCTTCGTCGAGGTATGCGGCACGCCCGTTGAGGATGACGGCGTGGTCTTCGACTCCGCGAGCGTCGCGGTCACCGACATCATGCAGGCCCAGCGCTATCGGGGGAAGCACGTACGGGTAGACGGACGCCTCGGTACGGCGCGGCTGCGCTGTCAGATCGACGTGGGCTTCGGCGACGCCATCGTCGGTGCAGCCCCCACGATCGTCTACCCGACGCTTCTCGATCAGCCGGCTCCTCGGCTGCGAGCCTACCCGGCGGTAGCGGTGATCGCCGAAAAGCTGCACGCCGTGATCGAGCTCGGCATGGACAACAGCCGGATGAAGGACTTCTACGACCTGCACGTGCTGCCTCAGCAGCTCGCGTTCGCCGGCGACGAGCTGGCCGCAGCCATGGCCGCGACACTTGCCCGGCGCGGCGTCACGCTTGGCGCTGAGCTACCCGTCGGTCTCACTCGCGTGTTCGCTGAGGACGCTGCCGCGCGTACGCGGTGGAAGGCGTTCATGAGCAGGAATCATCTTGGAGCCCTCGATCTGAATGATGTGATCGCCGGCGCGCGGCGCTTTCTGCAGGAACCTGTGGAGGCGGTCGCCACCGCGGACCGTTTCGTCAAGCGCTGGCCGGCGGGTGGTCCGTGGGCATAGCTCGCTGTGGTGCGCGAGCTCGCGCGCGACGTGCTGCTCAAGCGCGCGCAGGCCTGACCTCTCAAGCTGTCGCTCGACACCGGCGCGCACAACCTGGCGTTGGTTGCGTGCCTGTCGGCTCCGTCTGCGGCGGCTCCGTCTCAGCTACGCCGAGGCGTCGTGATGAGGCAGAAGGCGTTGTGGCCGTTGAAGAAGTACTCGGCTTTGAACCGCGTGGTCTTGCCGTCCGCGGTGTTGATGGCGACTTCTTCAAGGATCGTGTCGGCGATGTCCCGGCCGGGGACCCAGACGGCGGCGACGTGCGCGTTGTTCTCATCCGTGAGACGGCGTCCGAAGCGCTGCTCGAAGCTTGGTGAGGGGATGCTGTAGCGCACGGAGGAGGGCCGCGTGCCATCGCTGTCCCTGCCATTGTCCGTATAGACCGCCAGGAGGCATGGTCTCAGGCTCGTCTCCACGAGATGTCTCGCGGTCGATTCGAAGGACGCGTCGAACGCCCCCGCCGTCTCCTTGATGGTGAGCGCCGAGATGGGAAGAGATGCGGTCTCGCGCTCGAAGCGGCGGCACTGCGCCGTGGAAGCTTCTTGATGGTGTAGGCTCTCCAGCGTGATTCAGCTTGATCCGACAGTCGCGCTGAGCGAGGATCAGCGGAACCTATTGGCCTCGGCCGACGTGCGCGACCCCAAGGGCGTGCTGCGCATCTCCGGCTCGCTGACACTCGAGCAGCTCACCGGCGTGCGCATGCTGACGAATGCCCGCACCCTGCTCTCGGCGTTGGCCGAAGGCCCCGTCCGCGCCACGAAGGGACGGGGCAACTTCGAGCGCCGCTTCGTGGCGCGTCTGCGCGACGAGCTGCTGATCAGGCCCGACGACGAATGGCTGCTGGAGTACTCGCGGGGCGAGAACGAAGACGACGTGCCCGGTTTGCACGTGCTGCGCGTGGTCCTGGGTGTCGCCGGCCTGCTGAAGAAGCGCAGCGGGCGGTTCTCGATCACCGAGCGAGGCCGGCGTCTCTTGCAGCCAGAGCGGGCCGCCGGACTCTTTGAGCTGCTCCTGCGTACCTACTTCGGCAAGTTCAACATCTTCTATCCCTGCGGCTACCGCGAGGACCCTGTCATTCAGCGACGTATCGTGCTCGCGCTGTGGATCATCCGCCGCCTCGCCGAGCATCCGGTGAGCAGCAAGAGCATCGCCTACCTGATCCCGCGCGACGACATGAGGTGGCACACGCAACTCGGCAGCTACAAGGGGGAGCTCGAGCACGCGGTGGCCGCCGTCGTTCTGGAGGCATTGCAGGACTTCGGCCTTCTCTCGGGCGGCGAGACGATCAGGGGGTCGCTTCCCTTGGAGCGCACGCCGTGGCAGGTCACGCCCCTGTTTGACGAGGCGATCTCGTTCGACATCGGTGCGCTGCCTTCGCCCGGCGAGGTAGACGCAGTGCCAGGCGGGGTTGTCCCCTCCATCGCTCGCCTGCTCATCACGCTCGACGGTGTGGAGCCTCCGGTGTGGCGCCGCGTCGAAGTGCCGGCAGACGTCACGTTCGAGCGCCTCCACGCCTACCTCGTCACCGCCATGGGGTGGCTCGACTACCACCTTCACGCGTTCGAGATCGGGCGTCGCCGCATTGCCGCCTACGACGCCGACTGGGAGAGCGAAGAGGAGCTCTCCCTGCGCGGCGAGTTTGACCTCGACGTGCTCGAGGCCATTGCCGCGCAGGAGCGGGTGCCGCGGGTCACCGGGTTCATGGGGTCCAAGCACTTCATCATGGGCTGGATTGACAAGCACG
>CAYTRM010000334.1:0-3223 GCA_964440225.1 uncultured Thermoleophilia bacterium
GCCCATCTGTATGACGCGCGCGCGTTCCTGGCGCTCAACACGCTGCTCAGGGACGACGAGGTGGAGCCGGCGCTCGCGGCGCTGGAGGCGCCGTACCTCGCCGGCCTCGACGCGCTCATCGTCGCCGACCTCGGCTTCGCCGCGCGCGTGCGCGAGGAGTACCCGGGCCTGCCGCTGCACGCCAGCACGCAGCTGAACACGCACAGCTCGGCGCAGCTGGCCGCCCTGGAGCGGCTCGGCTTCTCGCGAGCCATTCTGGCGCGCGAGCTGAGCCTCGCCGAGATCGCCGGCCTCCACGCCCGGGGTCTCGAGCTCGAGGCCTTCGTCCACGGCGCCCTCTGCTACGGCTACTCGGGCGACTGTCTGCTCAGCAGCATGGTCGGCGGCCGCAGCGGCAACCGCGGCCGCTGCAGCCAGTCCTGCCGGCTTCGCTACGCGCTGAGTCGCGCCGGCGGCCGCCAGGAAGAGGCGTCGCGGATCATGTCCACCAGCGACCTCGCCGCCGTCGGCGCCCTGCCCGGCCTGCTGGCCGCGGGCGTCACGTCGTTCAAGATCGAGGGACGGATGAAGGACCCGGCCTACGTCGGCGTCACGACCTCCGTGTACCGGGACGCGCTCGACGCGGCGCTCGCCGACCCGGAGGCCTACGCCGTGCGGCCGGAGTGGTCGTCCCGTCTCGAGCAGAGCTTCTCGCGCTCGTTCACCACCGCGCACCTCGACGGCCGCCACGACGCCGTGCGAAGCGGCGGCCGGGGCGGGCACCGCGGCGTGCTCGTCGGCCGCGTGACGTCGATCGCCGAGGGCGGGGGAGAGGTCGAGATCCGTCTCAGCAAGCCGGTCTCCGCCGGCGACACCGTCTACCTGTACACGACCTGGGGCCAGTCGGAGCCGCAGCGCCTCGACGAGGGGGGTGACGACGTCGTCAGGTTGCGCCTGCGCGAGCGCGTCGCCCTCAAGGACCGGCTGTTCCGTCTTGCCGAGGCCGAGGCCGGCGAGCTCGCGCGCGGTCTGGTCGCCGGCCGCACCGCCATGCGCCCGGTCGAGCTGGCGATGCGGCTCGCCGGGGAGCTGGGAGAGCCGGCGGCCCTGACGGTGACCGCGCTCGCGAGCGGCGACTCGGTGTGTGTCGAGACCTCCGGGCCGCTCGCGGCGGCGCGCACGGCGGCCCTGACCGAGGACAAGGCGCTGGACGCGCTGGGCGCGCTCGGCGGCACGCCGTATCGCCTGGCCGGCCTCGAGTTCGCGGTCGCGGCCGGCGTCTTCATCGCCGTCGGCGAGCTCAAGGACCTTCGTCGCAGGGCTGTGGCGGAGCTGGGTGAGCGCCGGGTTGCCGCCGGCCGCCGGCGCTCGGGGCGTGCGGCGCGCGGTCCCGCGCCGGCGGAGCTCGCCCGGACCCCGGTCCACGGCGCCGGTGATCCTCGCCCGCCGGGCGTCGTCCTGCGCCTGCGGCCGGGCGAGGCGCCGCTGCCGCTGCCGTCCGGCGGCGCGTACTGCCTCGACGTTCTGCCCGGAGACGAGGTCGCCGCGGTCGCCGGAGCCCTCGAGGCGCTGCGCCGCGAGGGCCGGCCGGTCCGCGTCCGCCTGCCCGAGATCCTGTTCGACGCCGACCGCGAGTGGGCCGCCGCCGTGCTGGGCCTCGCGTGGGACGCCGCCTACGCGCGTCATCTGGGTCTGCTCGGCGGGCTCGCGCCGGCCTCCCCGTGCGGCCTCGTCCTCGAGTACCCGCTGCAGGGACTGAACGGGCTCGCCGCCGGCGTCGCCGAGGCTCTCGCGGGGGTCGGCCTCGTGGCCGTCGTCGCGTCGCCGGAGGCCTCGCTGGAGGACGTCGCCGGCCTGTCCGCGATGCCGGCGCCCGATCCGGCGCCGGCCGGCGCGACCGGAGCCGGCGCCGCGGCTCTCCGCTCTCCGGCCGTCGAGGCGCTCGCCTTCGGCCGCCAGCAGGTCCTGCACACCCGCGACCTGCTGGGCCGGGCCGAGGGGCTCTACGACGTGCCCGGCCCGGCGGAGCACGTGTCGCTGCTGCTCGAGGACGCCAAGGGGTACCGGTTCCCGGCGGTCGCCGAGGCCGGGGGCACGCGCGTCTTCAACGCCCGCGTGACCAACCTCGCGCCGAACCTGGGCGAGCTGCGCGAGGCCGGCGTGACGACGTTCATCGTCGTCCAGAGCGACCTCGACGACGACGAGCGCCGGGCCTTCGCCTCCGGCGGCCTGCCGGCCCTAGCGCCCTTCGTCGCGCGCGAGCGCTCCACGACCGGGCACCTCTTCCGCGGGGTCGCCTGACCCCTGTGCTATCATCCACGGCGGCCGTGCCGCCGAAGCGGGCCTGCCCGCAGCGGTAGCGCGATCACGTCGCCGCACCCCGTCCGGAGGCTCTTACCGTGACCGACCGCCGCCTCATCGACGACCTCATGATCGGCGCCGTCGAGGTGCTCCCCGAGGGGGCCCTCGAGGCGAAGCTGGCGCTCGCCGAGCGCGAGGGCCGCCCGCTGCGCGTCAAGCTGGGCGTCGACCCTACAGCTCCGGACATCCATCTCGGACACACCGTCGTCCTCAACAAGCTGCGCCAGTTCCAGGACGCCGGCCACACGGCGGTCCTCATCATCGGCGACTACACGGCGCGCATCGGCGACCCCTCGGGTCGCAGCAAGACGCGCCCCCGCCTCGACGGCTCCGTCATCGACGCCAACGCCCAGACCTACAAGGACCAGGCGTTCCTCATCCTCGACCAGCACCCGGCGAAGCTCGACCTGCGCTACAACGGCGAGTGGCTCGAGCCGCTCACCATGGAGCAACTCTTCGAGATCACGGCCACGACCACCGTGGCGCGCATCCTCGAGCGCGACGATTTCGCCAAGCGCTGGGCCGCGCACCAGCCCATCAGCATGCTCGAGATGCTCTATCCGTTCGCCCAGGGCTACGACTCGGTCGCCGTCCAGGCCGACATCGAGCTCGGCGGCACCGACCAGGTCTTCAACCTGTTCATGGGCCGCGACCTGCAGTCGCACTTCGGTCAGGAGCCGCAGGCGATCATGACGCTCGACATCCTGCCCGGTACCGACGGCACCGAGCGGATGAGCAAGAGCACGGGCAACTACGTCGGGGTCACCGAAGACCCGCGCGACATGTACGGCAAGGTCATGAGCATCCCCGACGACGTGATGCTCACCTACTTCCGGCTTCTGACCCCGCACCACGCCGACGAGCTGGCGCGGATCGAGGAGGA
>CAYTRM010000335.1:0-3212 GCA_964440225.1 uncultured Thermoleophilia bacterium
TCGCCGTGCTCACGCACCTGTTCGCCGAGGCGGCCGCGGTGGCGCTGGCCGATCTGGCCGCGGCCGCAGGCCCTCTCGGCATCGAGCTGCTCATCCCGGCCGACGAAGCCGCCAAGCACGCAGGCGCCGTCGAGATGGGGTATCTGGTCGTCGACGAGGCCGGCCTCCGCGCCGCCGACGTGTGTCTCGTGTTCGGCGGCGACGGCACCATCCTGCGGAGTCTCGGACGGCTGCTCGGCAGCGACGTGCCCACGCTCGGCGTCAACTACGGCAACGTGGGCTTTCTCGCCTCGCTTCCGCGCGACGGGTGGATGGCCGGGCTGGAGGCGATCCTCGTCGGCGACTACCGCGTCATCGAGTTGCTGACCGTCGACGTCCACCTGAACGGCGAGCGCTTCAGCGCCGTGAACGACGTCATCCTCAGCCGGGTCGCCCCTCGCCACGTGCTGCAACTCGAGTACGAAGTCGCCGGCGTCACCGTGGGGAGCATGTTCTGCGACGGTCTCATCATCGCCTCGCCGACGGGGTCCACCGCCTACAACCTGTCGTGCGGCGGCCCCATCGTCGAGTGGAACGCCGGGGTGCTCGTGCTCAACTTCATCGCTCCGCACTCGCTTGGCTTCCGTCCCGTCGTGCTGCGCCCGGACCACGTGATCAGCGCCCGCAACGTCTCGCCGATGCAGGAGGCCGAGGTGGTCGTCGACGGCGAGAGCGTCGGCCGCATGTGCTGCGGCGACGAGGTACGCATCGCCGCGGGTCCGCAGGTCGCGCGGCTGCTGATGCAGAGCGAAGGGTCGTTCTACCAGAACGTCGAGGAGAAGCTCTTCGACCGCCGCGATGCTCGCTGAGCTCAGCATCGACGACCTGGTGCTCATCGCCGGGGCGCGACTCGAGTTCTCGCCCGGCCTCAACGTCATCACCGGCGAGACCGGAGCCGGCAAGAGCCTGCTGGCGCAGGCCATCGGCCTGCTCATGGGCCAGAAGGGCGGCGACGAGCTGGTGCGGCCCGGCGCCGAGCGGGCGCTCGTGCAGGCCCTGTTCGAGAGTGACGACGAGACCCTCGCCGTGGCCCGGGAGCTTCCGCGCGGCGGGCGCTCGCGGGCACGCATGGACGGGCTGCTGAGCTCCGCCGCCGCCGTCGAAGACGCTCTGCGGCGGCGCCTCGCCTTCTACGGGCAGCTCGAGCACACGCGCCTGCTGCAGCTCGAGCGCCAGCTGGATCTGCTCGACGCCGCGGCGGCCGAGACGGTCGCGCCCCTTGAGACGGGCTACGCGGCCGCGTTCTCGCGCGCTCGCGCGCTCACGCGCGAACTCGACGAACTGCGCGGCGCCGGGCGGGACCGCGAGCGCGAGATCGACATGCTGCGCTACCAGGTGCAGGAGATCGAGGCGGCGGACGTCGAGCCCGGCGAGGACGAGCGGCTCGGGCACGAGCGGGAGCGCGCCCGCCACGCCGGCAAGCTGCTCGAGCGCGCCGGCGGCGCGCTCGCACTCCTTGCCGGCGAGACCGAGGGCGCCGCGCTCGACGGCGTGCGCGTGGCGCAGCGTCTGGTCGACGAGGCGGCGCTGCTCGACGAGAGCGTCGAGCCGCTGGCGCGGCGCCTGGGGGCGCTGACCGTCGAGCTCGACGATCTGGCGGCGGCGCTGCGCGACTATCTGGACGGCCTGGACGTCGACGCCGCCCATCGCGACTCGCTCGAGCTTCGCTACGACAAGCTCAAGGCGCTGATGCGCAAGTACGGCGGCTCCGCCGACGAGGTGCTCGCCTTTCTCGAGACGGCGCGCGTCCGGCTCGCGGCGCTCGAGGAGTTCGCCGCCGACGAGGACGCGCTCGTGAGCGCGGTCGCGGCGGCGCAGGACGGGGCCGTGGGCGCCGCGGAGGCGCTGAGCGCGGAGCGACGGCGCGTCGCGCCGCTCGTAGCGGGGCGCATCGAGGAGGAACTGCGTCGCCTCGCCATGCCCCACGCGGTCTTCAGCATCTCCGTGAGTCCGCGCGGGTCGGGATGGGACTCGCTGGGCGCGCACGGCGCCGACGAGGTCGAGTTCATCTTCGGCGCCAACCCGGGTGTGCCGGCGCGCCCGCTGCGCGAGACGGCCTCCGGAGGCGAGCTCTCGCGCGTCATGCTGGCGATCCGTGGCATCGTGACGCTCGGCGACGACGAGACGCTGATCTTCGACGAGGTCGACACGGGCATAGGAGGCGTCACGGCGGCCGCGCTCGGAGAGCGCCTGCTGCGTCTGGCGGCGCGGCGGCAGGTCCTCTGCATCACGCACCTGCCGCAGGTCGCCGCCTTCGCCGAGCGCCAGTTCGCCATCGTCAAGGAGAGCGACCCGGGAGCGGGGACGACGGTCACGGTCGTGCGGCGCGTCGACGGCGACGAGCGCCTCGCCGAGCTCTGCCGCATGCTCGGCGCGGCCTCCGACGACACGGCCGCGCGGAGCCACGCGGAGAGCCTCCTCGCGAAGGCGGCGGGGGCCGCCTGAGCCCTCCCCCGGCGCCTTGCGGCACCCCTGCCCGATGGTATACTTGCCCTCGTGATCCGTGGGCTAGCCGGGCATAGCATAGCGCCGGCCCGTCGACTTCGAGCGGGCGGGCCCCCGGCCCCACAAAATCCCTCACGTGTCTGCAGCAGCTTCGCCGTGCCTCGGGTGCGTCTCCTGGTGGATGGTCCCGGGACGATCGACGGCGGCAGCTCTTTGACCGGTGAGGGGAGACACCAGGGGGGGAAGAGGGGATGACCAAGCACATCTTCGTCACCGGCGGGGTGGTGAGCGGCCTCGGCAAGGGCATCACCGCCGCCTCGGTCGGCCGTCTGCTCAAGCAGCGCGGGCTCAAGGTCGCGAGCCAGAAGTTCGACCCGTACATCAACGTCGACCCCGGCACCATGAGCCCCTTCCAGCACGGAGAGGTGTTCGTCACCGAAGACGGCGCCGAGACCGACCTCGACCTGGGCCACTACGAGCGCTTTCTCGACGAGTTCGTCCAGCGCGACTCCAACGTGACCACCGGCGGCATCTACAACAGCGTCATCACCAAGGAGCGCCGCGGCGACTACCTCGGCGGCACCGTGCAGGTCATCCCGCACATCACCAACGAGATCAAGAGCCGCGTGCACCGGCTCGCCAAGCTCACCGAGGCCGACGTGCTCATCACCGAGGTCGGCGGCACTGTGGGCGACATCGAGAGCCTCCCGTTCCTGGAGGCCATCCGC
>CAYTRM010000336.1:0-3201 GCA_964440225.1 uncultured Thermoleophilia bacterium
CATCGCCATCGTCGACCACGGCAAGATGATCGCGCAGGGCACGCACGAGGAGCTCGTGAAGATCGTCGGGCAGCAGGCGAGGGTCACGGCCCGCGTGGACCACTCGCTGGAGGGCATGGCCGAGCGCTGGCGCGAGGTGCCGGGAGTAGAGAAGGCCGACATCGAGGAGGACGAGGCCGTCCTCCTGACCGACGACCCCAACGACGTGCTGCCGCGGCTGTTCGAGGCGGCGGCCGCGGCCGGCTCGCGCATCACCGAGATCAACGTGCGCGAGCCCAACCTCGAGATGGTCTTCTTGCACCTCACGGGCCGGGCGCTGCGGGAATGACCGGCGCAGCCGGGTCATCGCCGAAGGGGACGTAGTGTACGAGGCTGTGAGGGAGCGCCGGCGCTCATGAAGGTCCTCGCCATCGCCTGGAAGGACCTGCGCAGCACCATCCGCAACGTGCCGGCGCTGGTGATGATGCTCGTCGCCCCGCTGGCTCTCGCCTCCCTGCTCGGCTTCGCCTTCGGCGGCGGCGAGTCGTTCGAGATCGCCGCGACCAAGGTCGCCCTGACGGTCGAGGACACGGGAGCGCCGGGCGTGCCGACGGCGGCGGGCTGCATGGTCGCCGGCATCTTCGAGAGCCCCGACCTCAAGGACGTCCTCGCGGTGACGCGCGCGAAGGACGCGGCCGCGGCGCGCAAGGCCGTGGACGACGGGGACGCGGCCGTCGCCGTCATCGTCCCCGCCGACTTCAGCCGGGTCGTCTACGGCGACGACCCGTCGGCGACGGCGCAGGTCGAGGTGTACGAGAACCCCACCAGCGAGATCGGCGGCTCCATCGTCGAGGGCGTCGTCGGCCAGGTGCTCGCCGACTTCAACGGCGCCCGGGCCGCCGCCGCCGGCGCCGTGGCCGTGCGCTCGGACGCCGCCGGCGACCCGCCGGCGGCGCAGATTGCCGCGGCCGCCGCCCAGGCGTTCAGTCAAGGCGGCGGCGTCCAGTCGGTCCTCGACATCGCGCAGCGCTCGCCGAAGGTCGGCAAGACGGAGAACGAGGTGAGCGTGACCGGGGTCATCCTCTCCGGCATGATGGTCTTCTTCATGTTCTTCGGGGCGGCCAACGTGGCGCGGACGATCCTCACGGAGGACCGTGACGGCACCATGCCGCGCCTCTTCACCACGCCGACACGCCACGGGACGATCATCGGCGGCAAGTTCGTCTCGGTGTTCGTCACGGTGCTGGCGCAGGCGGTCGTGCTCCTCGTCGCCGGCCGCCTGCTCTTCGGCATCCAGTGGGGGCCCCTCGACGCCGTCGTGCTGCTGACGCTCGTCGCCGCCGGCGTGGCCGGGGGCCTCGCCCTGCTCATCATCGCCTTTGCCAAGACCGCTGCCCAGGCGGGCGCGATAGGCTCCGGCATCTACCTCGTCCTCGCGCTGCTCGGCGGCAACTTCACGGGCACGGCGCAGACCAGCGGCGCCTTCGCCGTCGTGCAGAAGCTCACGCCCAACGGCTGGCTCATCCAGGGCTGGGACACCGCCCTCCGCGGCGGCGGGGCGGCCGACATCCGCTGGCAGGTGCTCGTGCCGCTCGGGTTCGCCGTCGCCTTCTTCTTCTTCGCCGTGCTCAAGATGAGGAGGCGGTTCGCGTGAGGCTCGCCGCCCTCCTTGCCGTCAAGGACCTCCAGGAGACCGCGCGGGACAAGCTGTCGTTCATCTTCATCGTCGTGATGCCGCTCGCCTTCACCCTGTTCTTCGGGCTGCTCTTCGGCGGCAGCAGCAGCGTGGACAAGCTGCCGCTGGCGGTGTGGGACGCGGACGGCGGCACGGCGGCGAAGGCGCTCGTGGCGGACCTCGACCAGTCCCCCGTCGTCCGCGTCGTGATCAAGGAGGGCGGCGAGCTCGAGCAGTGGATGGCGGATGAGCGCGCCGCCGCGGGTCTCGTCATCCCGGAGGGGTACAGCGACGCCGTGGCCGGCGGGGAGAAGGCCGACCTGACGATCGTCGCCACCCAGGGGACGAACGGCGCCTCCACGGTGGCCAGCGAGATCCGCTCGCTGGCGGGGAAGCAGGTGACGGCCGAACTGGCGTCGAGGGCCGCCGCGGCGGCCCTCTGGTCGACGCGGAGCGTCCCGGCCGGGGGGCTGGAGGGAGTGATCGCACAGACCGCGGCGGAGGCGCGTCCGGCCGCCGAGCAGGCGCTCGCGAAACCCGCCGTCTCGACGAAGGTGGTCGAGGCCGGCACGGCGGCGGGGCAGACGCCGAGCGGCTTTCTCCTCAGCTCGCCCGGCATGATGGTCAACTTCGTCCTGTTCAGCCTCATGACGGCAGGCATCGCCCTCATCATCGAGCGGCAGAACGGCACGCTGCAGCGCCTCATGACGACGCGCCTGCGCAAGTGGCAGCTCATCGGCGGCAAGGCGGCCGGCATGTTCCTGCTCACCTTTCTCCAGCAGGTGCTGCTGATAGGGGTCGCCCAGCTCTTCTTCGGTGTGGACTACCTGCGCGATCCGGCCGCGCTCCTGCTGATGATGGTCTCGCTCTCGCTGGTGGCGAGCACGCTCGGCCTGCTGCTCGCCGCCGTCCTCAAGAGCGAACAGGCGCTCATCGCGACCACGGTGCTCGTCTCCATGGCCATTGCCGCGCTCTCGGGCGCCTGGTTCCCGCTCGAGATCACGGGAGAGACGTTCCAGTCCGTGGGTCACGCACTGCCCACCGCCTGGATCCTCGACGGGCTCCGCGGCATCGTGGTGCGCGGGTTCGGCGTCTCCGACGTGCTTGCGGCCTTCGGAGTCTCCGTCGCGTGGGCGGCGGGGTTCTTCGTGCTCGCCGTCTGGCGCTTCCGCCTCAGCGACTGATCGCCGCGGGCGTCAGTCCTTCGCCGGCTTGATGCTCGCGTCCTTCGGCAGCGCGAGCCCGGCCTCGACCTCGATCGCCTTGATGATGCCGGCCGGGACGGGGCAGGCGGGGTGCACGAGGTGCTCGGCGGCGAGCCTCAGGGTCAGCGGGCCCTCGCCCCGGTAGCTGATCTCGCGGTAGGGATCCACCTCCGTGAGCTGCTCGGCGAGCTTCTCGACGTAGCCGCACGTGGTCTCGAACTCGAGCCGCACGCTTCGTCCGTCCGCCTGGGTGCGCACCGTCGTGCAGAAGCCGCAGATGCCGCTCTCGATCTCGGCAGTAGCCATGGATCACCCTCCAGTGAGTCATGCGTTGACGTCAGT
>CAYTRM010000337.1:0-3188 GCA_964440225.1 uncultured Thermoleophilia bacterium
GGACGACGACATGGCGGCGCTTGCGGAATACCGGCTTCTGACGGCCAAACCGATCATGTACGTCGCCAATATCGACGAGGCGCACGTGGCCGACATGGGTGGCGCCGTTGTCGCCGAACTCGAAGCGCTGGCCGCGGGGGAAGGGAACGCGTTGATTCCGGTCTGCGCGAAACTCGAGGAGGAACTCGTACGGCTGGATGCCGGGGAGGCCCAAGTCTTCCTTGCCGACCTGGGTCTCGCGGCCGAAGGTGACGATCAGCAGCACCTGCTCGGTGACCTGCGAGACGTGCAGGTTGAGGGCCTTGCCCTCGTGGAAGAGCAGGGTGAACTCGTTCTCGTCGAGGATCTTGGCCAGCTGCTGCGTCGCCGCGAAGGAGCTGGCCGCCAGCGAGGCCAGCGAGAGGGTCTCGGGGTGGTACTCGTCCGAGGCCGTCGTGATGGGCTGGCCGGAGGTGCTGATGAGCGCGAGGAAGCTCGACCCGGAGACCTCCTTGAGCTTCTGCAGGAGGTCGTCGCAGCGGTCGAGCTGACGATCGTTGATGACGAGTCCCTTGCGACGAGCCACGCACGCTCCTCTCCGTACCTGCCGCGAGCCGGCCCCTGCGCCCGCGGTGAGCGGAGTATATACCAGCCTCCGCGAGCCGACGGGACGCTCCCGGCCGCCGGCGCCGCGAGCCCGCGCGGGCGGCGCCTCCACCTGTATCGTCCGCCCGCGCCCAAAGCATGAGTGCGAGCCGGCCCCGCGGGGAGGAAGCCAACTCGAGGCGGCGTGCGCCGCCGCCCGGCGGCGCCCCTGGGCGGCGTGCGCCGGCGCCCGACGGGGGCCCCGGGCAGGAAGCCGCCTCGCCGCTGCGAAGCATGCAGGCATATGGCAGACGACCGACACCGGACGACGCGCGGAGCGGCCACGTGGGGCTGAGAGGCGACCTCGCCGAGCTGCGCCTCCCCGACCTCGTCGAGATGACGGCGATCGGCGGCAAGACCGGCCTCCTCGTGCTCTACGACGAGGAGGACGCCGTCGCCGGCGACCTCTCGTTCCGCTCCGGCCGGCTCGTCGGCGCCCGCTGCGGCGCGCTCGCCGGCGAGAGGGCCTTCTACGCTCTCCTGGCGCTGGCGGCCGGCACCTTCCACTTCGACCCGGCCGCGACCCTGCACGCCGACGGCTGCGACCTGCCTACGGAGTCCTTGCTGATCGAGGGCATGCGCCGGCTCGACGAGGTCGAGCGCCTGCGGCGCTCGCTGCCCGCGCCGGCCCGCCTGCGCCTGCTCGACGGTAAGGCGCAGGATGAGCTCGAGGCCCGGGCGCTCGCCTATCTGGGCCCGGGCGCCCGCCGCGTCGGCGACGTCGTCGACGGCCTCCACGCTCGCGTTTGCGGGAATTGAGACCTTGTCGCCGATCCTCGTCGGCGGCGAGACCGACGAGTACGACGCCCTGCGCGCCCTCGACAGGCTCAGGAGCCGTGGCGTCGTGCGCCTCGAGGGCGCCGCGGACCCGCCGCCCGACGGCGTCCCGTCCACGACGCCACCTCAACCTGAACTTGAACGTTGACACGCGGTCGGGTAGCATCGACGGCCCAGCCCTCTACACGCGGAGAGGAGTCGCGCCATGGACGACATCGTCGACCTCGTCTCGCGATCTGACGAAGACCTGCGTGCGCTCGTCGCCGAGTTCGAGGCCGAGGAGCGCGAGATCTCCCGCCGCCGGCGCATCCTGCACGGCAAGCTCGACATCCTGCGCGCCGAGCTCGTGATGCGGCTCCAGCACAAGCATGCCGCCGGCGAGTCCGTCATCTCGGTCGAGGACGTCGATGCTCTCTCGCGCATCCTCGCCGGCGAGGGGCCGCGCGCCGAGGCCGACGACGACGCCGCCGCCGATCCGGACGCCCCGGCGGAGGAGTGACGGCGTGTTCTGCCCGGAGTGCGGCATCCGCAACGCCGAGAGCGCCAGCTTCTGCGTCCGCTGTGGCGCCAGCCTCATCGCCGACCAGCCCGAGTCCGCCACCACGCTGAGCTACCTTCCCGGCGAGGAGGCGGGGGAGACCGATGCCCTGGCCGCCGCGGCAGGCGAAGAAGCCTGCCTCGTCATCCGCAGCGGCGGTGGCCGCGCCGGCGAGACCTACCCGCTGCGCGGCGAGCGCATAGCCATCGGCCGTCACCCCGACGCCCAGATCTTCCTCGACGACGTCACCGTCTCACGCAACCACGCCGTGGTCGTCCCCGAGGGCGACGACTGGGCCATCGTGGACGAGGGCAGCCTCAACGGCACCTTCATCAATCGCCGCCGCGGCGACCGCACGCTCCTCGCCGACGGCGACGAGATCCAGATCGGCAAGTACAAACTCACCTTCCTCGCGCCGTCCGGCGCCTGAACGGGGCGGCACACGCCATGACGGAGACCGCTGAGCTCCTCTTCGACGTCGGAGACGACCGCATGCTCACCATCGGCTCGGTCGTCGACCGCCTGCGCGCCGAGTTCCCCGACATCAGCGTGAGCAAGCTCCGCTACCTCGAGGAGCAGGGCCTCGTGACGCCGCGGCGCACCAAGTCCGGCTACCGGCTCTACTCGCAGGACGACTTCTCCCGGCTCGTGCGCGTGCTCACCATGCAGCGCGACGAGTACCTCCCGCTCAAGGTCATACGGCGCGAGCTCGAGCGCAGCCCCGCGAGCGCGCTCCCGACCGCCCGCCAGGGCCTTCGCAAGACCGACCTCGTCGCGGTGGGGCAGAGCCGGGAGTACACGGCCGAAGAGGTCCAGCAGCTCACCGGCGCCGACGCCACGCTCCTCGGTGAGCTCGAGGACTACGAGCTCGTGCGCGCCCGCCAGGTCAGCGGCGTGCGCCGCTACTCCGAGACCGACACCGGCATCGTCGCCGCCGCCGCACAGCTGGCCCAGCTCGGCCTGCGGCCCAAGAACCTGCGCATCCTCAAGAGCGCCGTCGACCGGGAGATAGGACTCATCGAGCAGGTCCTTCTGCCGTCCCTGCGCTCCAACCGCCCGGACGCCCGGCGCGAGGGGCTCGACCAGCTGGACGACATCGTCCAGTCCGCCTCCCAGCTCCGCCAGCTCCTGCTCGCCCGCGGCCTCCGGCGCCTCACGGGCGACGGGCGCTGAGGAGACCAGCCACCCCGCCGCCCGGCGCTCACCGCTTCACCCGCCACCCCGAAGGAGAGACCTCGATGACCGACGG
>CAYTRM010000338.1:0-3187 GCA_964440225.1 uncultured Thermoleophilia bacterium
CTGGTCCTCGTAGCGCAGCCCGGCCAGCGGAGGGAGCTCGAACTCCCCCCTGATGGAGATGCCCGAGTCCATCCGCACCTCGGTCACGAGAAAGCGGCGATCGGCGGTGAGATCGGTCAGCTCGTGCCAGTCGTTCGTCATTGCGTACTCCACTCTCGTTGACGTGACGAGCCTAGAGTACCTTGGCACATTGATAAAGTCAAGGTAGGACTTATGAAACTCAAGTTCGGCGCATGCTCACTCTCGGTGCAGGCGAGCCCTACCGCCTGACAGACAGAAGGGAAGCCGGCCTCACGACGCCGCCGTCGAGACGATAGGGGGGTCAACTGTCAATCGTCACACAGGAGTCAGCTTTGGACCGTCATTGCCAACGATCCTCTCTGCTCGCTGCTCGAGACTCTCCCTAAACAAGGCACTTCTGTGCCTCCTGCTCAGTCTTGACCCACGCATACTCCTGGCACGCCCCGGGTTTGACGGAGGCTCTGTTTCTTGGAGGATCATGTCTTCAAGGAAGGGAGAACCCCGCAGATGTCCAGACCATCGAAGTACCCGCCGGAGTTCCGCGAGCGCGCCGTACGCCTGGCGCGTGAGTCGCAGAGCTCGATCAGCCAGACAGCCCGCGACCTCGGCATGCATCCCGAGACCCTGCGCATCTGGGTACGCCAGGACGAGGCGAACGACGGCAGCCGCGCCGACCGGCTGGCGAGCGCCGAGCGCGAGGAGCTGACCAGCCTCCGCCGGGAGAACCGCGAGCTGCGCCGCGCCAACGAGATCCTCAAGGCGGCGAGCGTGTTTTTCGCCCGCGAGCTCGACCAGCCCCGTCCGAGGTGAGCCGGTTCATCGACGAGAACCGTGAGCGCCTCGGGGTCGAGCCGATCTGTCGGGAACTCGAGGTCTCGGCCAGCGCCTACCGCGCCCGGCGCACGCGGCCACCGTCGTCCCGGTCGCTGCGCGACCTCTGGCTGCTGACCCAGATCCGCCGCGTGCACGAGGGCAGCAACGGTGTCTACGGCCAGCTCAAGGTCTGGGACGAGCTGAACGACGAAGGCATCTGCGTCGCCCGCTGCACCGTGGAGCGCCTCATGCGCGTCCACGGTATCGCCGGCGTCGGCCCAGCCAAGACCAAGGAGACGACCCTGCCGGGCCTTGCCCCGGTGGCGGCGCCCGACCTCGTGCGCCGCGACTTCACGGCGACCCGCCCCGACGCGCTCTGGCTGGCCGACTTCACCTACATCAGAACGTGGGAGGGCTGGGCTTACCTGGCCGTCGTGCTCGACGTCTTCACCCGGCGGATCGTCGGCTGGCAACTCGCTCCGCACATGCGCCAGAGCCTTGTCACCGACGCTTTCGAGATGGCGCTCGCCGCCCGTCAGGAGCACGACGGCGAGCACGTGGCGCACAGCGACAACGGCTCGCAATACACGTCGTACGAGTACACCGAGCGGCTCGTGCGCGCCGGCATCGCCCCGAGCCGCGGGCGCACCGGCACAGCCCTCGACAACGCCATGGCCGAGAGCGTGATCTCGACGCTCAAGCGCGAACTGATCAGCCGCTACCGCTGGCCGACGCGCCTCGACCTCGAACTCGCTCTGGTCACCTACATCGGCTGGTACAACGCACGTCGCCGGCACCGCTCACTCAAGCGAAAGAGCAACGGCCAGACGCGGCGGCAAGCGCCGCTGCAGGTCCTCGAGCAGTACAATCAACAGGCTTCAGCGAACTTGGTTCCCAAGTAACTCAGCCGACGCGGAACCCGGGGCGTGCCACAGAGCATGGAGGCGTCCCAGTAGCCGACTCGCCAGAGGCACCAAACGACAGCGATGTTGTAGCCGATGATGGTCGCAAAGAGGGCCAGCAGCTTTGGCGATGACAGTGATTTCAACACCGCCGGAATCGATGATCGCATGTCCTTCTTGGCCAGCGCGAGCACCAGAACGAACAGCACGAAGATGGCGAGCCACACTACGACAGCCAACTGTCTTGATGTCAGCATTGCGGGACCAGCCGTACCGACTCGTCACAGCCGCCCGCCAACGCCTCGCGGCCGACGATAACGGTTTCGTCCGTGGCTACCACGATGACAGTAGCCACGATTCTTGGTCTTTGGCCGCTGCGCCGTGACTAGGCGTCACGCGGTTCTCTCCCCGCCTTCCTGCCAGCGCCAACCGGTTCTTCATAGGTCACAGCGAACACCGTGTCCGATAGCCATCGCCGGAACCCCTCGTTGTCGCTGAACTGCTTGAACAGCTCGGTATCGTCCCTAAGCACGGCGTTCATGACACGACCAAGTGCCTTGTCGTGCTCGATGCGTGCGTTCTGCTTGTCGTTGTTCTTCTGAGCGTTCTGATACGCCCGATCGGCTGCCACCTTCTGCGGAATGTCCTCCGTTATCAGGCGTTGAACTCGATCCGCATCAGTCCAGGGTATGTTGCCGAACTGGTCATTGAAGGTCTGGATAATGCTTGATAAGAGATCCAGTTCTGGCTCTGGCTTGCGGCCTCCCGCACTTGTTGGCACCGGCTCGATCTCAGTATCCTCGTCAGCCAGCTCGATCTTGGTGGCGGCACGCTTCTCAACGCGGTAGCTATCCATGTCGATCGATTCGAGGATGCCCTTGGCCAGGTCCTCTTCGACGGGCGCCGGCAGCTTAGGCACGAGGAAGTTCAAGAAGATGGAGAGCTTCTCCCACTCAACGTTCGAGTAGGACAGGATTGAGGCCAAGAATTCGTAGGTGCGCGTGAACACCTTGGCCTTGCTCTTGAAGTCGACTTGGCCGTCTTCGTCAAGGGTCTCGTTGTAGACAGCTACGCAGGCGTCGAGTATCGGGTCGAGTTTGTCGCGATCGGCTCCGGACAGGTACAGCTCCGCCAGCATTTCAACCTGCGCGTCGGTATAGATCTGATACTTGTCAAGGTCGGCCTTGAGATCGTGGAGCTTGTTGGGGTCGGTCTCCTCGCTAAGGATTGTTGTGCGGTAATAGGGCTCGAAAGATGCGCGGATGCTCTCTGCGTCGTTCTGGAAGTCGAGCACGAAGGTGTCGTGCTTCTGCGGGTGGGCGCGATTGAGCCGCGAGAGCGTCTGCACGGCCTTGATGCCGGAGAGCACCTTGTCGACGTACATCGTGTGCAGCAGAGGCTCGTCGTAGCCGGTCTGAAACTTGTCGGCACAGACGAGAAAGCGGTACGGA
>CAYTRM010000339.1:0-3185 GCA_964440225.1 uncultured Thermoleophilia bacterium
CTGCCCCGAGGGCAAGATGACCTGCGGCAAGCCGTACCGGCCGGAGGACGTCGACGGACCGGCCGCGGCACGATGAGCGGGCGCTCCCCGGTCACGGCGAGGGCGCCTCGATGATCCCCCGCATCCTTCTCGTCGCCCTGGCGCTTCCCGCGCTGGCCGCGAAGCGCGCCCAGATCGGCGGGCAGGCCGTCATCGAGGGCGTCATGATGCGCGGCGTCGACAACTGGTCACTCGCCGTGCGCCGTCCCGACGACAGCATCGGCCTGCACCACTGGCCGCTCGAGAGCTGGATGAAGCGCTACCCCGCGCTCAAGATCCCCGTGCTGCGCGGGGTCGTCGCCCTGGTCGAGTCGCTCGCTATCGGCGTGCGCGCCCTCACCATCTCGGCCAACGAGTCGCTGGGCGAAGAGGAGAAGGAGCTGAGCAAGAAGGAGATCGGCGTGACGCTGATCATCGCCTTCGGCTTCGCCATCGGCCTCTTCTTCATCGCGCCGCTCTTCCTGACGGGATTGCTGCGCGCGCAGCTCGGCGACGGCTTCACCTTCTGGCTCGTCGAGGGCTTCGTGCGCGTGGGCATCTTCATCGTCTACCTCGCCATCATCACCCAGATCAAAGACCTGCGCCGCGTGTTCGAGTACCACGGCGCCGAGCACATGAGCATCCACGCGCTGGAGCACGGCGAGGAGCTCTCCGTCGCCAACGTCGAGAAGTACAAGACCCTGCACCTCCGCTGCGGCACCTCGTTCCTGCTCATCGTCCTCGTCGTCTCCATCTTCGTCTTCGCGATCGTGGGCCGTCCGGCCTGGTACCTGCTCGTCCTCAGCCGCGTCGTGCTCATCCCGCTGATCGCCGGGATCAGCTACGAGATCATCCGCTTCGCCGGCCGCCGCGAGGACAACGCCGTGGTCCGCGTGATCATGGCCCCCGGCCTGGCGCTGCAGTGGATGACCACCAAGCAGCCCGACAGCGCCCAGATCGAGGTCGCGCTAGCCGCCCTCGAGAAGATCATCGAGCTCGAACCGCAGGACCGCCCGCCGGTGAAGGGCGTGGAGGTCATGGCGTAAGCTGGGTCCATGGCCACCATCGACGACCTCATCACCGAGATAGAGCGCTCCTACCAGGAGCTCAACGCCCAACTCGCCGACCCCGGGCTGATCGGCGATCGCGGGCGCTACGCCGACGTCGCCCGCGCTCACGCCGAGCTGCAGCCGGTCCACGAGCTCACGGTCGGCTTTCGCGAGGCCGAGCGCACGGTCGCCGACGCCGAAGGCCTGCTCGGCGACGACTCGTCCGACGCCGAGATGCGCGAGTTCGCCCAGGAGGAGCTCCTCGAGGGACGCCGCCTGCTCGACGAGCTCAGCGAGGACATCCGCGTGCGCATGCTCACGCGCGACCCCAACGACGCCAAGGACGTGATCATCGAGATCCGCGCGGGCACCGGCGGCAACGAGGCGTGCATCTTCGCCGGTGAGCTGGCGCGCATGTACACGCGATACGCCCAGGCAAAGGGGTTCGAGGTCGAGATCATGTCGGCCGACGAGAACGACGACGGCGGCTACAAGGACGTCACGCTCGAGGTCAAGGGCCAGGGCGCCTACTCGGCGCTCAAGTACGAGGGCGGCGTGCACCGCGTGCAGAGAGTGCCCGTGACGGAGGCCGCGGGACGCATCCACACGTCCACCGCGACCGTGGCCGTGCTGCCCGAGGCGAAGGACATCGAGGTGGACGTGCACCCCAACGACCTGCGCGTCGACATCTTCCGCGCGCGCGGCCCCGGTGGCCAGAGCGTCAACACCACCGACTCGGCGGTGCGGATCACGCACGTGCCCACCGGCGTGTCGGTCAGCTGCCAGGACGAGAAGAGCCAGCTGCAGAACAAGGACAAGGCGATGCGCATCCTGCGCGCCCGGCTCTTCGAGCTGGAGCAGGCCAGGCAGGATGCCGAGCGCGGCGCCGCGCGGCGGAGCATGGTCGGCAGCGGCGATCGCTCGCAGAAGATCCGCACCTACAACTTCCCGCAGAACCGCGTCAGCGACCACCGCATCGGGCTCACCAGCCACCGCATCGCCGAGGTCATGGAGGGCGACCTCGACGAGTTCACGGAGGCGCTCGCCGCCGAGGACCGGCGCAAGCAGCTGGCGGCGGCCGGCGGCGGCTGACCGTGAGCGAGCCGGGGAGCGTGGGTGACGCTCTCCGCGCGGCCGCGCGGCGGCTGCGCGCGAGCGGCTCGCGCTCGCCGCGCCTCGACGCCGAGCTCCTGCTCGCGGTGGCGCTCGGCGTGACCCGCTCGGATCTGTTCCGCCGGCCGGAGCGTCTGCTGGGTGCGGACGAGGCGGAGCGCTTCGAGGTGTGCCTCCGTCGCCGGGAGGCGTTCGAGCCGGTCGCGTACATCCGCGGCGTGCGCGCCTTTCGCACCATTGAGCTCGAGGTCACGCCCGACGTGCTGATCCCCCGCCCCGAGACCGAGACGCTCGTCGACGTCGCGCTCGAGGCGCTCGCGACGGAGCCGGCGGCCCACCGCGGCCTCGCCGGCTCGTCCGAACCTCGCGTCCTGGACGTCGGTACGGGCTCCGGCTGCGTGGCTCTGGCGCTGGCCGCCGAGAACCCGTTCGTCCACGTCGACGCGAGCGACGTCAGCGAGCCGGCGCTCGCCGTGGCGCGGCGCAACGCGGAGCGTCTCGGTCTGGAGCGCCGCGTCGACTTCGTGCCGTCCGACCTCTTCGCCGCCCTGCCGGAGGGGCGGCGGTACGACCTGATCGTGAGCAACCCGCCGTACGTCGCCGAGGCCGAGTACGCGGAGCTCGAGCCGAACGTCCGGGACTACGAACCGCGGCTCGCGCTCGTCGCCGGCGAGGACGGCCTCAGCGTCTACCGCCGGCTGGTCGCGCAGGCCGCCGGCCGGCTGCGCCGCGGCGGCACGCTCGCCGTCGAGGTCGGCAGTGGCCAGGCCGCCGCCGTGCGGGAGCTCCTGGCGACGGTCGGCTCGTACGGGCCGGCCGGCGAACGGGCCGACCTGAGCGGCGTGCCGCGTGTCGTCTGGGCGCGCCGGCACGACGCCGGCGGAGGGTCCTGATGGCGCGCGTCGAGAAGGCCCGGGCCGTCGTGCTGAGTTCGCGCCCGCTGGGTGAGGCCGACCGCATCGTGCGCCTCTTCACGCGCGAGCTCGGGCGTGTCGACGCCGTCGT